>CALIGP010000319.1 GCA_938021455.1 uncultured Lewinella sp.
CCGCGCCCTTTTTCCCAATCCAAGATCAATAAACGTCATATGCAGATCAAAACAATGGCCCAATTCGCCACCGAGAACAAAGAGCCCGAAATCCTTTTCTGGGTCGGCTGTGCGGGTAGTTTCGATGACCGGGCGCAAAAAGTAACGCGTGCCTTTGCGGAAATTCTTACGACAGCGGGAATAGAGTTCGCAGTACTAGGTGATGAAGAAGCATGCACCGGAGACCCCGCCCGCCGGGCCGGCAATGAGTTCCTTTACCAGATGACTGCGCTGCAGAACATCGAAGTCCTCAATATGTACGGCGTAAAAAAAATGGTGACGGCTTGCCCGCATTGCTTCAATACGATCAAGAATGAATACCCTGCCCTGGGCGGACATTACGAGATCGTACACCATACCCAACTATTACAGCAACTCATTGACGACGGGCGCATCAAGATGACCGGCGGTGGCGAGTTTAAGGGTAAGCGGATTACCTACCACGATAGCTGCTACCTCGGGCGCGCTAATGGCGTCTACGAAGCTCCCCGCGAAGTACTGGAGTCTTTAGACGGTCAGCTTGTGGAGATGAAGCGCAGCAAGACCAACGGCCTTTGCTGTGGCGCCGGAGGTGCTCAGATGTGGAAAGAAGATGAGAATGGCGACAAGCGTATTAACGTAGAGAGAACCGATGAAGCACTGGAAACCGGTGCAGAGATCATTGCGGTGAACTGTCCCTTCTGCCTAACTATGATGACCGATGGCGTAACCGGCAAAGAAAAGCAGGACAGCGTGATGGTTTATGACCTGAGTGAGATGATTGTGCGGGGGATGGTGAAGTAGTTGGGGAGTCCAGAGAGTCAAGCAGTCAGAGAGTCAAACAGTAGCTACCGCAAGGGGGAAAACACGTTGCTTCGCAGCTGGAGGGAAAGCACGACAATGAATTATTGATTGGCTAGTGCAGTGTACCGAGCGATAGTTGAACGAGTTCGCGTAGCGGGCAAGGGTGCCCATCCTTTATCGCGATGGGCTCCCTCGAACGGCTTCGCCGCTCTTGGTCTGCCATCGCTATGATAGACGCTCCTCCGGGGCTGCCCCGAATAGTCTACAGTACGTTCAACAAGTAAACCAGCAGGAAACTAAGTACCGCCAGCGCCAGTCCGCCCACAAAGACATTGTAGCTGATGGTTAGTAGCAGGTACTTTTTGTGCATAACCGAGCCAAGGTCATATAGGTCACGTGCGAGATCATCATAGAGAGCATCCTGATCCATTTTCATGGTGGCCATGTAGTCGATGAACTCCTCCTTTTCGAGTTTAAGGAAATTGCCGAAATACAAAAGACTTGCCTCTTTACTTCGGATCAGTTTGTCCTTCTTAATTCGGTATTCCGTCACACTGGGCCTGGCGGAGAAAACTGCGAAAACGACCGCCGTTAAGGAACTCAACAACAGGCTGATAATCGGGATAAGAAACTCGGGGTTTTCGTAAAAAGTCTCTTCAAAAAAGCTAAGGCTAGCACCGGAAATGGTGATAACGATCGACAGGATGATGGTATTAATCGAGATCATCATGTTCGCCTTTCCATCAGCGATACGGCTTAGGTTGATATGGTTTCTGAACGCTGTCCGATACATGGTGTCAATGCCACGGCCGAAGTTCTTACCGGTTTTCAGCTTGACCTCTTTCTCCCCAATTTTGTAGTTCGACTGCTGTTGGCTACTGACATTCTCCCGGCGACGATCATCAAATTCTTCTTTTCCCGCATTGGACAGATAATTGAAATTCAGCAGAAACTGCTGCATCTCTTCCCCAAACTTCATGGGGTCACCTTCTTTCCCTTTTACGGCATCCCGTTCCAGTTGAAGCAGATCCGAACGTCGGTCATATCGTTTACGGCCCAACCAACTCCAGGCGGCATCGTGCAACAGCCGAACGGGCAGTGAATCTTCTTCCTTAGCGTCAAAGGCAGCTGGTATCCAGCCCAATACCTCTTTATGATCGTTGACCAATGCTACGCCTTGCTCCTGAGCCCACTTTTCCAACTCGGTAGTGGATCGGTCCGCAACGTTCTTTGGGCCTCCAATGTACCCCAACGGATAAAAGTAACCCGCAATGGTTAACAGATCTCTTTCTTCTTCATCAAGACCGGCGGCCTTAGCCAGACTACGAGCTTTATCAGCTACTTCTTCAGCATAAGCAAAATTATGGAAGAGAAACTTAGGAGCCAGTTCATCATTAAACCGCTGCTTCACGTAAGCAATAGCAGATGATAAAAGCTCCTTATTTTTTGCCTGATCTTTATCCTTACTCATCCGTCCGGTTTTTTGTTGCTCCCCCATTCTTTCGGGTAAAGCTAGCAATTACGGCCTTACCTCCCCGACCTTCGCTACTAATGTAGAGGTTTCCTTGCGTATCAAAGCAAATGCCTTCTGGTTGTTTAAAGGTCTTCTCTTTGAGTAATTCAATTTGCTTGATCTCGCTTTCCCGATTAATTACGACCAAGATATTGCCCACGGAGGCGATGACGTAGATATCCTTCGTAATTGGATCTACTGCAATTCCACTCGGTTTTAAGTGAAAAGGTTTATGCTTTCCGTAAACGACTTCGCCAACGGCAAACTCATCGATAAAGTAGCTGGGTTGCGGTATCATACTTCCGGATTCAAGATTGTAGCTGTACACTCCGTGCCTGGAGGGCTCCGCCTCTGCCGGATTAAGCTCCTGCTCTTTAGGAACGATAAGCAAGTTACCCGTTTCGGAGTCATAGCAAATTCCTTCGGTATCATTCCGATAACTAAAGGCTGTTTCAAGCTTCTTGGCGTCAAACTCTTTAACCCCTTCCTGATATTCTACATGGTGAATATCGCCGTCTCTTTCCAGTACGAATATGCTGTTCCCCTTACGTGTAATGCCCTCGTAATCCCGGTCTTTACCAAACTTGAAATCATTGGTAATCTTTCCCGTTTTAGCGCTAACAATGAACAGTTTTCCATCCTCATCCTGTACGCTGAGAAGTTCTCCTTCTTTTATCCAGGGTGTAAGTCCGCTGATTTCCACTAATTCCTTCGGCAACTTCGTAACCGTAGGGCGGTCAAAGTTGAAGGAAAATTCATAGCCTGGGTCTACCCTATAATGCTCCATATCTGGTGCCTGGGTATAGGTCACCAGGCCATAGCCTCCGGCAATGAGCACTACCGCACCGAGAATAATACCAGAAAGCAAATTAGGTTTGTTCAATAATGACATACGTAGCCTTTGTTTAAAACGGGAATCCGGCAGCGAAGGCGATACGGGCATCATCGCTATCCGTAAAGTAAGTCAGGCTAAGTATAGTAGCACCTAATGGTGCCACCCAAACACCGCCACCGTAGCCAACGTGCCAGGTATCACTGTCCTCTCCTTCTAACCATACCCGACCGTAATCCAGCCCCAGAATGAAGCCGCCCAGCGTTGGGGTTTCTCCTTTACCAAAAGTGAAGCCCATGAAACGGAGATCAATATTCTGGTAGAACATCGTGTTCCCCCGGTAGCGATCCGCCCGCGCAGCGCGGTAGTTTGTCCGCCCACCCATGGCCGCTAACTGGTAGTACTCCGGCGTACCGTCGTTGTGTTCAAAACCTACTCGTGTTGCCAGATTGATGGCCTTAGTGATCATACGGTAGACAGAAATCTGACCGCCTACCCGAAAGGTGGATAGTTCCTCTGACTTCAGATTCCAACTCTGTTGTGCGTACAGATCATACTTGAGTCCGTTATCCGCCATCAGCGGAATAGCCAGGTTGTTGAAAGACAAGTGAGCCAGCAGACCACCAAAGGGTTGCTTGTCGAATACCCGGGCGGGGATGTTTTGACTGGCATCCCGGATTAAGGCGAAAGCAGGAGTGTCCTCATCCAACTCATAGGAGTGATAGAAGGGGCCAATTGAGAAGGAGGTCCGGTCCCGCTTGCCCCGAAAACGGATCAGAGGATAGATGGCTACTTCCTGTCGGCGAGCCCGGTTGTATTCCAACTCTTCGTCTTCCCCTACGCCTGGTATCTCATCTTCCTCTGGTTGGCCCGGAGCGTCGTTGCCCAAGCCAAAGAAGTTAGCCACGTAGCCCGGGCTGTAGTAGTGGGCTTCCGTTGCCAGATCAATCCGGCGGCCAAAGAGATGGTTTAACTCGCCCGTATACCTGAACTGATAGAATTCGTTCGTACTGTAACTCCCCAATAAAGAATGACGCGCAGCGTAGGGATCCGGCTTGAAGCCCTGAATGGTTTTGGTAAAACCAGCGCCGAAGAAAAAGCCATCATCAACGTTGAAACCAAGCGCTGGAATCGGCACCGTATTATCGGGGTAATACTCCTCAAAGTCGTACTGATTTAGTTCCGGGTGTTTGTCACTTCTTCGGTCTGTAATCTTCCCCTCATCACCGCTCAACTTCATCCCCCCTTTTTCATCATAGGCCTTGGCTGATAGATTTCCCTTTGCCGTAATCTTATCCCCGTCCGTACCGCCAACAAGACGGAGTCGTATTGGGCTATTCTCCCCTAAAAGCTCGAACTGATCATCACCATCCAAGCCGTAAATAACCACTTCCTTGGTCTCTCCTTTGTGGAATACACGGTCGTAGTACTTCTCATCCGCCTTTCCCTTTTTGCTAGCATCAAAGACCTGAACGTGCAAGTCTCCATTGGCCATACCAGTAGCCATGATGACATCGTCTTTGTCCGTTCCCAGAACGTTCACCTTCTTGGCAAGTACCTCATAATACTCCCCGGCAAAATCTTCCAGTTGGGTAAGCCGTTCCTTCAGCTTATCGCCAATCATTTCCTTATCGAGACTGTAGGAGCGAACCTCCTCTGGGAAGCGTTGCATGGCCTCGTCAATCAGGTCGTCCGTAATGGTCGATTGAATGGTGCGGGCTTCCGTCAGCATCTGCTCACGGGTGAGCTGATTAAGGAAAACCCGGTCATTCCACTTACCATTCATGGCCCGCCAGCGCGCCTTATCCAGTTTACCGGTAAAGGGACGGAGTTTCCGTGCTTCGGGCACGAAGATTCGTGCGGCACCGATGAGTGCACCGTCAAAGTTGGCGTACACCTGATCCCGGTCACGGCCAACGGCCACGTAGCGTGTCCGACCATCTTCTTCTTCAAAAGCGGCCCAGCGCCACTGATCGCGGTGACGATCCCAGTCACCGATCCAAAGGTCAAATAACCGAGCCCGGGCATAGTTTGGTTGGTCGGCATATGCCTTCCAGCTGCTGGTAATCTCTTCGCGAGCGTCAGAGTTTCCAATGATGTTTGTACTGCCTCCGAAAAAGCGGGTACCGCTCCAGTCTTCGTCCGGCCGTTGCTCCAGCCAGTACATCTCTCCACCGAAATTGGTATTGAACTGCCCTAGTGCAGGTTGCTTAGGGATGTAATAGAGCAGAGGATCTGCGCCCAATAGCCCTAATTTTTGTTGCATAGGGGGCAAAGTCAATGGCGAGAACGGGTGAATGGCCGTGAACTGATCCTTCGTCAAGTCAGCAGCAAAGGACTTCTCTAGCAAGCTGGGTAGTAACTGCGCCGGGTTCTTGCGAACGGATCTAACCTGATATAAATGTCCGTCTCCTCCCTGGGTGTGCAAACTCATGGTGGTTTGGCCACCGCCCCGACGATAGGGCTTCAGGCCACCAAAAATGGTGTCAATCTTCAGCACGGGAACTTCTACCTGCGTAAAGTAAAGTGGCCGGTAGTGCTTACCAAAAGTCTTCGTGTAAAACCCGCTTTTATCCGCCGCTTCTGTTCCATAGATGGCAGACTTTACGATCCGTTCGCTTACTACTTCCATCGGAGCTTCTTCGATACCCTCATCCTGACTCAAATGACGGTCCTCAATGATTCTACGGTAGAATACTCTTTCTTCTTTGCCCTCTTCGTTGACCGTGTAAAAGCCAGTGTATACTTCGCCGCTGTCATAAAAGTCAAGACGGCTATAACCAACCTCACCGTAGATGAAGTTAGCGTCATTACCTCCCATAGCAGGTCCGCGAACGCTACCCGTTCCAGCCGTGATTTTAACGTACTCCCCTTCGTGAGCGAGCATCATATTATGCTCATGTGCCCCCACGAAGATGACGTTCACCTCGTCGTCAATACCCATTTTCACCTTATTGATGAACTGCTGGTATTGTAGGTTATGCAAGTCATCCGATCCGCCGCCTACACTCTGAATACCACGGATGATGGATCCAACAAAGGGTAATGGAATATAGGCGCCGGGGATCACGTCAGCGAGCGGAAATAAATGCTGACTGGCGCTGTATTTTCCTCCCCGGTTACCGTTACTCTGTAGCGGGTGGTGCATCATCACGATTTTGACCTGATCGCGATAGCCTTTGATCTCATCCGCCAGGGCGAAGAGCATGGCATCGCGGTTGCGGTAATCGCAACCTTCGCTGACTTCTTCGTCGCGGCTCCAATCGGCCATATACCAGGCAGTGTTGATGCCGATGAGGCCTACCTCGTCGAAAATTTCATCATCGTCAGGCCCGGAACAAGCATTGTTGGGCATAAACTTCACCTTCTTGTCGATGTGGTCGTCAAAGTAGTCTTCCAGGCGGTTCAACCGACTAAATTTGGAAGCTTTTCCCAGTTCGTTTTCGCCGGGGGTGAAGAATACCTTTCCGGGTACCTGCCCCAACATCTTACCGATGGCATCCAGGTGGGCTTTCTCGTCTTCGCCGTTTTTACGCAGGCCATCGGGGCCAGTAATATCCCCAAGTAAAAGCAAGGAGCTCTTCTTTTTGCCGGGAGGCATGGCGCGAACCATGGCATCGAGCGTCGTTAGTCCACGAGCATAGTCGTGGCCAAGGTCGCCGACCATAAAGGTTGAGTATTCAAGTTCTCCCGATGGCGGGTCTTCGGCCGTAAAACCTTCCAGTTCTGCTTCGTGCAGTTTGTAGTCTGCACAATGTGTAAGTAGAAGAAGAAATGCCGTAAAAAATAGTAATCGCGATGGGTGGAATGTGCTCTTCAAGTCGATCGATGGTTAATGTAACAGGTATAACCTAGTATAGGGCCAGTTAGTTCGTATGCATTTCGGGCGCGGACGCAGGTGAAAGGGAAGTTTTTGAAAGCAGGGCGCTCATAAGACAAAAAATGCGCTTCGCTTGCTAGCGGATGGGGGAAGCCATCGCTACCTTGCACCCATGCGCCAGATCATTCTCTCCCTCCTTCCCCTGCTCTTTTACGCTTGCTCTGCACCTGCGGCCGCGCCTGAAGAAGAAAACCCTACGCCCATGAGTTCCCCTAGCCCGACCTTAACCCTGGCTGAAGCTGACAACCTGGCGGAACTGCCACTGGCCTGTATTCAGCACGAGTACCCCAACAAACTTGGTCAAACCATCAGCGGGGCCGATGATTTAGGCGAGCCCTCCGCTCTCCACCCTGCCTTCTATGGTTGCTTCGACTGGCACAGTGCCGTACACGGTCATTGGTCCTTAGTAGCGCTTCTTCGCGATTTCCCCGACCTGGCCCGCGCCGCTGACGCCCGGCGCATGCTCACCGAAAACCTCAGTGCCGCCAACATCGCCGCCGAAGTAGCCTATTTCAACGGCCCCCAAAACAAGAGCTACGAACGTACCTACGGCTGGGCCTGGCTGCTGAAACTGGACGAAGAACTCGCCGCCTGGGAGGATCCCCTGGCCCGCGAGTTGCACGCCAACTTACAGCCGCTGACCGAATTGATCGTCGACCGCTACCTCGCGTTTCTGCCTAAGCTGAACTACGCCATCCGGACGGGTGAACACCCCAACACTGCCTTCGGGCTCACCTTCGCCCGAGACTACGCCGTTGCCGCCGGCCAATCTGAGTTATTGACTCTCATCGATCAGACTGCTCGCCGCTTCTACCTGGAAGACCAAAATTGCCCCATCAGCTGGGAACCCGGCGGCTTTGATTTCCTGAGCCCCTGCCTGGAAGAGGTCAACATCATGCGCCGGGTATTACCGGCAGAAGAATTTCACCCCTGGCTGGTCCGTTTCCTTCCCGGCCTGGACCAAGACTCTTACGCCATCGCCGTCGGCGAGGTCTCCGATCGGACGGACGGCAAGCTCGTCCACCTCGACGGACTTAACTTCAGCCGTGGCTGGGTCCTTTACGGACTCGCCGGCCAATATCCCGACCAATATGGCCACCTGAAAAATCTTGCTAACCTGCACGTGAATTACTCCTTGCCTAACCTCGTCGGCGATGACTATGAAGGCGGACACTGGTTGGGGAGTTTTGGGATTTATGCGTTGAAGGAAGTCAAGCAGTCTGAGAGTCAAGCAGTCAAAGAGTAGCTGCCGCATTTTGGAGGCGGGGGAGGGCGTTTCATCGAAGAGGCCGGGAAGTTAGATGTTTAGGTGGCAAGGAGGATTTTTAGGAAGCATCCTAAAAATCCCATTTCAAATCCTTTTAATACTACTCTCCCGGTTACTCCCCTAAAAGCAAAAGTGTAAGCGGAGTTCTACCCTTTCCAGTAAGTAGAAACCCCTAATTATCGACTGTGTTTCAGCGGGGTATTAACCGGTTACCTATATTGTTAGCACTACCGTTTCAGAACCAACCCATGATGAAAAACTTCAAAAGCCTTACGGCCAAAACCGAATACGACATTGCTATTATCGGTGCAGGAATTGCCGGGCTATACACCGCTTACCGCTTGATCGAAAACGACCCCAGCCTGAAAATTGCCCTATTCGAACGGCTTAATCGTACGGGCGGGCGACTGAATTCTGACATTATTAAGCTTACCAACAAAGGGAAACTGGTAAGACGAAACAAGAAAGGCGAGCCGGTCAACACCATTAAAGAAGAGCAGGGCGGTATGCGTTTCAACGACAGCATGACGGAATTGATGAACCTGATTCGTAAGCTGGGGCTAGAAAAAAAGATTGTCCCCTTTCCCATGAAAAGCCAGGTAGAAGTTCAACCCGGAAAAACGGTCAATACCAACCGTTTTTTCTTTCGGGGACATGGTTTTTCGGTAGCAGATGCCGCAGACAGTAACGATGACATTTGGGGCACCCTCTACGATATTGACCAGGTAGAAAAAGGGCTCGACCCTAACCAGATTATTTCCAATGCTTTCAACCGGATACTGAAGCTCAACAATTGGGAAATGGGCGAAGAGCTAACCGCTGACCAGTGGACTCAAATTCGGGAAGAGGTTAAATGGAAAGACAAACCCCTTAACAAGTGGCACATCTGGGGCTTGCTCCGTGACATGGGCTACTCAGAAGAATGCATCCGGATGTTGGCCGACACGACGGGCTTCCCCGATACCTTTAAGGCCTTCACTAACGCTGGCGGCGCCTTCCAATTGTTAGCGGACTTCCCCAAAAACCCGGTTTACAACACCTTCATCGATGGGTTCAGCACCCTTCCCGATGCCATCGTTAAAAGCATAAAGAACAAAGTATCTTTCTTTCTGAGCACCAATTTAAACAGCCTGCACGAAGGCCCGCAAGGTTACGAACTACGGTTAGCTGCGGCAGGAAAAGGCAAAAACGCCACCCCTTTCAGTAAAAAAACCAAGTCGGTTTTCGCCCGTCAAATCGTGCTGGCAACGGCCGTTAAGGGCATACAGGATATCTTCTATAAATCGCCCGCACTCTACCGCCACAAGCAGGCGCCAAAGCTGTGGGAGGCAATCAACGAAGTGGAGGGTGCAGAACTGATGAAGATCAATCTTTACTTCAAAGAAGCCTGGTGGCTGAACGGCATGACGGGCCGCCCGGAGATTCAGTTTGGGGGCAATTTCACCACTTTACCGCTTAATGCGATTTATCCGTTTTATGCGATGGAGAGTATGGACATCAAGGGTGATACCGTTACCCTCAGGCCGGATCATTATGACCGTCCGGCAGCATTGACCCTGTATACGGACTTTAGTAAAAGTCAGTTTTGGGAGGGCCTACAGAACATAGAGCCCATGTTCCGTTCTGAGCTACAGGCCCACTTCTCGAAGGCGAAAAAGCAGGTCATTTTCCCCGCCTCTCAGGCGGTGGTGGACGAGATGATGAAACAGCTGGCCTTGTTGTTTGGCGCGACGAATTTGCCCGACCCCATCTTGAGTACCTACCGCTCGTGGAACGGCAAAGACGACTTTGAGTACGCTTACCACCAATGGAAGCTCAACGCTGAAGACAGTAAGACGCGGGCCTATCTGTCCAAGCCCTATAAAAACAAGGGCCTTTATCTCTGCAACGAGGCGATCTCGGATATGCAGGCCTGGGTGAATGGCTCACTGCGTTCGGCAGACTTGGCCTTAGGGCATTTTGGCATAGATCCGCTGCCAACTGAAACGGTCGATGCTGCTGAGATGGACGAAGCTTTTGTCCCGCTGCAAAAGCTTGGCTTTGGGGGTGTTTGGGGCTAATTCACGGCTTCCTAAAAAACCTTTTCTTGCACCTGCGGTAGCGCCCATAAATCGCCCCCGTAGATACTGTATCAAATTCAGGATACGTCGCATCTTATTTCGCTATCCCTAACTTTTTGAACAGGTATTTAGCAGTCAGCATTCAGCCTAAACCGCGCTGAATACTGACCGATGGCCGCATTTGCGTTTAGGTAAACACGGGATAAAGTAGCCGGTGGCGCGAACGCAGGATGCAATGGGAGGTTAATCAAAAAGCAGTGTTCCCACTTCCTCATCATATCCACCAATAACGCGTTCTACGCCGCCCTCCTCGTCGATCAACACAAAGGTCGGAAAGCCCGCTACCTTAAAGTTGTCGTTCATCAGGCTCCCCTTGCCGAAGCTGATAAATGGAAAGTCCTTCTGCTTCAGGTAAGTCCTCAATTTGGAAGCCTCGTCCACCGGGCTACTCTAAACAAGGTTAATACCGCTTTTGACTGCGAATGACTTCTTCTTCATCTCGCGCAAAGCATAAGCACATTGGCCACAGCCAATGAAACCAAACATAAGGACTGTCTTCTTATCTGATTCGCCATAAATCAATTGCTCTTCCCCATCGATGCTGGTATAATCCGCCCGGAAGAGTTGAGCTCCGGGGCGGATGAGGCCGGAATTCCGCTCTTTCTTATCGTCAACCTTATTGACTTCCCGGTAAGCCAATGACTTTGTCCGGTCAGCCTCTCCGAAGACATGAGGCTCATCAGCAAAGGCGTAGTCACTAAAGTAATAATCGATAATCTGGCTGGTATCCCGTCCGGCATGGGAGATGTTTCGAATACGATCCACTACCTTTTGCTCTGGGTCCAGAAAATAAACCCAACTGGAAACCAGATTGGTCTCCTGCGCTTTAGTGAAAACGGAATACGCATACAGGCTTTTACCGTGAATGATGGTGTCCGAAACACGGTCTATTTCCGCCCTCTCCGGCAAGGCTTTTGGGTCACCCCGAAAGCACAGTTTATTCGCAAAGTAATCAGCGTCCCGGGCTATTTCCGCTGCGGTTACTCGCACTACCTTCCGCTTAACATGGTCTATTTTCAGCTCCTCTTTCCCATCATACAGTAAGTCAATATTACCACCTAACACCTGGTAACCAAAGCCCAGGTCGCTCTCCGGCAACCAGGAGTAGGTGATCTCCATACTTTCCTCATAGGTGGAAGAAGAAAAACGGTTATCCCAGAAAGACGTGAAGCGGTAATGGTGGGTGGGCGTAGTGAGGATCTTGCTGCGAGTTGCTTCTAGTACGGATATGGCATCTGAATCAAGATCACTGGAATTAGGCGCTTCGCAGTGGGTGAATAGTAAGATGGTTATGGCGAGTAGGAGGTATTTCATGTAGCTTAATTCGGGGAGTAAAACTAGGCAATTCCTAAGCACATAAATGCACAAGACCCTACGCAACCCTGGGCAATCCTGGAGAGTTTGAACGTAGCCCGACAAATCACCTATCGTACATCATCACCCTTGCCCATTGCAAGGCACTACGCCACGGCTCCGCCGCAACTCCGTACCTCGCTAAGAGGATGGCCCGTCCCTAGCGGGACTAGAGACTGTGCGGAGGCGGAAAGGTTGGCCGATAAGATGGCGGATGGACGTAGCGGCGGGGTAAATCGCATATCAAATATCGCCAACCACATATCGCATATCATTAGCCTTGCCCCCGGTGCTTTTTCTTCGCTCGTGGCTTGAAGTTACTCGTCTTGAAGTGCTTCTTCTTTTTGCCACCGCCACCTTTCCAGGGCGGAGAGACTTTTGTTCCTCCTTCAAAGAAGCGAACGTTGAGGTCAACGCCCTTGTCTTCAGCCCCTTCAAAAGCAGCAACCACCTTCTTTGCTTCGCGGGCATCCACGCCAACGTAGGTCATGTTATTCTGGATGTCGATCTTGCCAAAGGCGATCTTCTTACCGGGTAAGCGGCGGTTCATCATACCGATGATCTGGGGAACGGTGTACCCGTGCTTGCGGCCAACGGCCATCGCCAGGGTCGTGTACTCCTTTCCGCCTTTGTCGGGGCGGCTATCCCGCTTCTCCTTAGAGTTGTCGTTCTGGACCTGCTTCTGGCCACTGAGCTGACTGCTTAGCGCTCCAAGGCCGTAGCCCAGAATTTTCTGAATAAGTTCTTCGCGTTCCATTCCTTCGAAAGTCTCAATGACTTCTGGGAGGAAAGCGGCCACCTTATCGTCCAGCTTAGCTTCCTTCACCTTTTTGGCGAAGCGGAGGGCACGGAGACGGTAGACTTCGTCCTGGCTGGGAACGTCCTGTAGCTTGAACTCGATCTTCGAGTACTTCTCGATGGCACGGATCTGACGTACTTCCCGGCCAGTGACGATGCTCATGGCAATACCGGCCTTGCCGGCGCGGCCGGTACGGCCGCTACGGTGAACGTATACCTCCGGCGCATCCGGCAGGTTATAGTTAATGACGTGGGTCAGATCCTGAACGTCGAGGCCACGAGCGGCAACATCAGTGGCCACCAGGATATTGATCCGACGGCGACGGAAACGATTCATTACGTCGTCGCGCTGTGCCTGACTCATATCTCCGTGTAGTGCATCGGCAGCGTGGCCAGCATAGCGGAGATCTTCGCTCACACCGTTCACCTCGCGACGGGTGCGACAGAAGACTACGGCGTAGAGATCGGGATCTAACTCAATGAGTAAGCGCAGTAATGCAAAGCGGTCCGAGCCACGAACTTTAAAGTATTGGTGCTCGATGTTGGAGTTCCCGGCATCGGAATGACCGACGCTGATTTCGGCGGGGTCCGACATATAGGTCTGAGAGATCCGCTTAGCCTCCTTCGGCATGGTTGCACTGAAGAGCAAGGTTTGCTTCTCGTCAGGCGTGGCAGCCAAAATAGCATTGAGCTCCTCTTGGAACCCCATATTGAGCATTTCGTCTGCTTCGTCAAGGACCACCCGTTTCAGGTTCTCCATCTTGAGCTTCTTCCGGTTGATCAGATCGAGTGTCCGTCCCGGAGTACCAACGATGATCTGAGCACCAGCTCTAATGTCCTTGATCTGGTGCATGATTGGAGAGCCACCGTATACGGCAACAACCTTAACCCCTTTGCGGAAACGGCTAAAGGTGCCAAGGTCCTTCGCGATCTGAAGACAAAGCTCCCGCGTAGGGCAGAGTATTAGGGCCTGCACTGATTTTTCTTCTTCGTCAATGCCATCCACAACGGGTAGGCCAAAACCAGCCGTTTTACCGGTTCCCGTGCGGGCCAGTGCGACGAGGTCGCGGTCGGAGTTCAAAATGAGGGGAATAGCTTGCGCCTGTACGGGCGTTGGTTCGGTAAAGCCTAGCTCGGCTACTGCACGTTTGACGTCATCGCGCAATGCGCTGTCCTGAAAAGTTTCCATCTTACCTGTTGGTATTAACGGGCAAGATAGTTTACTACAAACGGTACCAAAGCATAAGGCACCTGACCATGTAAACCGGGATATGCCCTGTTTGAGGGTGCAAAGGTAGGCATTTTTGAATTGGGGAGGAGACGTGCTCAATCAGGAGTGTGTATCACGAGATACAGGGGTGCCCCTCAGTGCATACCTCGCCCCCCTTCGATCGCTCGGTATTTACTCGGGGACCGACACCTATTTTTCAACACATATGCGCTGAGCGCATACGGTAAGCTTCGATCAATCCGGTCCCCGAGCGGATATCAACCGACCGCAGGGAACGGAGATGGTAGCCAAGGGGTATTCGTGCATTTGATGATACACACTCAATCAGATGCCTCTTTTTTTCATCCACTCCTCCACCCCACCCTTGCACCTGCGTGCGCGCCCACTGATCTTTCCCCGCCAGCAAACGTTAATAAATAGCGGGTAACACACTACCTTCACGCTGATACTAACCGATACTTTCCTCCGCATGCAATTTTCCTCTAAGCTCATCGAAGAAGCCGTGAATGCTTTTGCCGGTCTACCCGGTATTGGTAAAAAAACAGCCCTACGCCTAGTTCTTCACCTGGTTCAAAACCCAAAGGAAGACAGCATCTATTTTGCCCGGGCCATCGCCGATATGCGGGAAGGGATACAGCATTGCATCACCTGTGGAAACCTTAGTGACCAACATATCTGTAGCATCTGCCGTGATGAACGTCGAGACCAATCCTTGATTTGCGTCGTTGAATCCATTCGTGACGTGATGGCCATCGAGGACACCCAGCAATATCGTGGCCTTTATCATGTGCTGGGTGGAATAATTGCCCCCATGGAAGGTGTAGGCCCTACGGACCTTAATATCGACACCCTTGTCGGTCGTGCCAAACACCCCGATGTCCAAGAGATCATCATGGCCATTAGCCCTACCATTGAAGGAGATACCACCATTTTTTACATTAACAAGATGCTGGATGGTGTTGACGTGACCGTTAGCAATATTGCGCGGGGCGTTTCTTTTGGCGGAGAACTGGAATATGCCGATGAGGTTACTCTGGGAAGGAGCATTGTGGCTCGCACCCAGGTTTGATAACATATCAGACTAATCCATTCTGAACCGCATACATCACCAGGCCAACGATGTTTCGTGAGCCCGTCTTCTCCTGCAGGCTACGTCGATGCCCTTCTACCGTCCGGTAGCTGATGAATAACTTTTCCGCAATTTCTTTGCTCGTAAACTCCTTACAGATCAGTTGCAGAACCTCCATTTCTCGGTCACTTATTTTGGGTTTAATAAGACTTCCAATATTCATTTTATTACGGTTGTTTTTCAATAGAGCTTTAGAAACATAGTCGCGAAAAAAGATGCCCTCCGCGGCTACTCTTTCCACAGCCTTACAGACGATGTCCGGGTCTTCATCTTTGAGTAAAAAGCCATTGGCTCCTAGCTCCATTAAATGATTAATTAACCGATCACTATCGTGCATAGTAAGCATGATAACGCGGATATCATCGTGGGTAGTCCGAAGTCTTTCTAAGGTTTCAATACCATCCATTTCAGGCATTTCAACGTCCAGAATAACGACATCTACCGGCTCAAAGGCCAATCGTTCAAAAAACTGTTTCCCGTTTTTCGCCTCAAAAACCACCTCAAAGTCAGGCCGATCCGCAAGGATCATTTTCATACCTCCACGAAATAGTTTTTGATCATCAACTAAGGCAATACGTATGGGTGCATTTTCCATTAATTTCCATTTTTATTTAGCGTTATTCAAAGAAATATTCACTTCAAGTCCACGGCCCGGAGCCGACATCCAATCTAAATGGCCGCCCACTAAAGTGGTACGACTCTCAATATTTCTCAGCCCAAGCCCGCCACTCTTCACGGATAGTGGATCAAACCCCTTCCCATCGTCCCGATAACGAAATTTGAAAGTGTCTCCTTGCCAGGAATTCATCACTTCAATCTCGCTGGCCTTGGCGTGCTTTAAGGTGTTATTCACCAACTCCTGCAATACCCGATAAAGAGCAATCTCTTGTTTACCTTCCAGACGGCGCTGATTACTCCCTCCGCTAAAGACCACCTTCATCCCACCACTCTTCCCCACCCTTTCGCAGAGGTCTTCTGCGGCAGCCTGGTAACCGAACTTCTCCAGAACAGGAGGCAATAAATCATGCGTAATTCTTCGGGTGTTTTGTATAATTTCGTCCAAGATATTTAGGGATTCGGTTTGAATGCTGGCACTTTTCTCCGGACTACTGTCCGGTTTCAACTGCCGCAAATACAATCGGGTAGCGGAGAGTAGACTACCAATATCATCGTGCAAGTCTCGGGCAATACGCCTGCGCTCCGTTTCTTGCACTTCCACTGCGGCGGTTAACAATTGTTTTTGATGTGCCTGTTCTTCCGCCAGTCTGATGCGTTGCTGTTCAAAAATTCTGCGCTGATAGACAATGAAGAAGACAACCAATGCCACACTTAGCAACAGCATGCCTACGATACCTGCCAGCAAAATATTGACGCTGTCCGAGTTGATTCCATTAGTTTCCATGAGGTGTCTGATTATTGGTGGGTGTAGGTAAAACCGCTTTGGGGCGGCACACAAATGCTGTAGTGAAGAATAAATTAAGACAAAGGCCAAGAATTACACTAATCTTGTAAATTGAAAAAGACAGACTATTATCCATTAATAGATAATTCATCGTAAGCCAAAGCAAGAAATTACCGGAAAAATAAATAAGTACTCCAGCGTTTATCCAGAAAGCAGGCTCTCTTTCCAACCGTTCTAACTCCAAGGTCATCATAAGCCTGAGGAAATACCCTATAGCCAAAGACATCATTACAAAAGCATACAAGCCAAGACTTAGCCCTGGGAAATGAAATAAACCATCTCCTAGGCTTGCATTCCATACCGAAAACAATACAAAGGAGCCAACAAGCCAAATGTCCATTTTGATACTAAAAGTATCGCGTAAAAATTTTTGATAAATAAAAACAAACAGGGTAAAAAGTGCAGGCGTAAAAAAATGATAATACGGAGCATTTGAACGGGGCTCGAATTGATCGATGGCCCATCTCATTTGAGAGAAATACTCAAAAACTAGGGCAGTAATGCAATAGTAAAACAATCTTCTTTGAATGGAGGTATGCCGGTAAAAACTAAACAGGCCCGCCACAACGGGCAGGATCATGGTCCACTCGTAAAGTGCCTCAAATCGGAATCCCCAGAATTTAGAGTCTAAAATATCAATCATCAGGTGATCCAGGTGGGATTGGTGCGCCAAAATCATAATAGCTGTCTCCATCGTCATCCGTCAGCCCGGTTGCGTTGGAGAAGATTTCCGCTGCAACGGAAGACCGTTGCGGTTCAGCTACATCGATTACAGGACGGAAGCTGAATGGGTGACTGCTAACGGCCAATCCTTTTCCCAAATGAATGTATAATCCATCCGCAGAGGCCTCTGCAGTTCCTAGGTCGGCGGCTATCGCTTTACTCTCAGCATTGGAGAACTGGTAGGCCTTGACGCGTCGATCAAGGTCATGACTGACCGATTCAAATGGGTGCGCGAGGTTTTCAGTAAAGGTTTCTAACCAGCTATGTACGAAAAGATAAGCTGAAGCGGCAGGGATAGCCTCCGCATTGCTGTTCGTTGATTTGCCACCAGACCGGCTAAACTTTCCGTTAGGGTCCCACTCCAATGGAAAACATTTTTTTTGCCAATCTTCCTTCTTGTAGAGAGCCTGAATGAACAGCTGAAAAGGTGGATTTTTGGGCACAGTAACCGAAAAGTCAGTGTGTTGCAAACCAAGATGAACGATAAAGCGGAGCTCTTCTGAATCCGCCTGTATGGTGCCCTGAAAGGCTTTCAGGGTATTCGGGGCCATTTTAAAAGTTACCAATCGTTCACATTGCTGTTGGTCCGTATCGTAGCCCTGAAACAGGCCGGGGATGTCTTCTGTACGGCATCGCTGCCAGTTTTCGGCGTACTCCGCCATCTTTTTATGGGACAGCGCATTCTTACTGTTCTTTTTCATTATTGGTAGGTTATTTCGGTTAGCGTTGATTCGTTGGCCTTCAAGTTACGCTTAAAGAGTGTAGGGCGCAACAAGTACTTTCCCGGGGGTAAGGACGAGTTTCCCAGGCTAAATTCCATAAACCGGGACAAAGAGTAGGTATAAACACCTATTCAAACAGGGATATATACGGTTCCCAATGTTCGATAAAAGTATGTGGGGGGCTGCATCGCTTCTTCACCCAAATGGGTGAAATCGAAGAAAAGACGGATGGTGGATCCAATAAATCACCCAAGAAACGTTCAAAATTCCTTGGCCGCAGCGCGCAGGTGCAAAGGGTCCGTAACGTGAGCAATGGCGGGCTCTCTCCGGCCCTCCGGGCCGAAATTCAAAATCACTAATCGATCACCCCATTACTCAGTACCCTAATCTCCACGCGGCGGTTAGCCCTCATTTCGTTCTCTCCTTTCGCCTTGGGGAAGATCATCTCGAAATTAGAATACCCCCGATAGCTTATTCTCGAAGCGGGGATGCCAAAGTGAAGCAGGTAATCATGGACAAGCTTCGCCCGGCCTTCCGCCAGGCGATATTGCCAGCTGCCGGGGCCTTGCTTATCGCCTGGGCTATTGACGTGGCCAGCCAGCTCAATGCGAATCTCCGGGCTGGCGCGCATAAACTGCAACAGGCGAGGAAGAACCGGCAAGGACTCCTTGAGCAAGTCTCTCCGGTTTCCAACAAAGAACAGGTCCGGAACACTCATCCGTGCGCCAACGGCGGCAGTTTCCAGGCGGGTAATCAATGTTGTATCCGTAGCAGAGGCCTCCTTCAGGGTAAGCGTATGGCTACTAAAAAAATGGTTACGGGCGTAAACATCCAGCCGGATTGCTTCGTCCAGTGGTAAGAACAGGGTGTATTCCCCCTCGTCATTAGACCGAGCCGTATCCTGAAGGAAGCGACCGTGTGCGATTACACCTCCTGGCAGCGGGTTCCCTTCTTTATCAGTGATCCGGCCGCTAAACCTAGCGTAGCGCTTGGGCAAGCCGGAGCGTAATAATACGCGGCGGTTGCGCCACTCGCGGTCAGTTGTCTCTACAATGGGCCGCTTTTCGCCAAAGTGGCGGATCTCTACGGCATCAGCGGGCCATCCGGCAGCTAGGGCAGCTGAGAGGGTGTTCTTGCTACGCCGCTCCGCCAGTGCGTCGTTGAGGGCATCAGAGCCAACGGCATCGGTGTGACCCTCCAGATACAATTCTAACGCCCCAGGTCGATCAGCTACCAGAGAAGCTACGACAGCTGCGGACTCCTCCGTCAATACGTCCGCCCCAAAGTCAAAATAGATCGTGTCCGTCCGGTGTATCTCTACACTATCCACATAGCCAGTTATCTGAGCTGACAAGCAGACAGGCAGACAAAAAGTTAGCAGAAAAAGAATAACTCGAAACACGATCAAGGGTTTGCTGCCTTAAGATAAGGCGCAATGGCGGATGTATAGTGTAAGGGAGTAAGAATTTAATTCGCCCGTAAGCCCAAACCCTGCTCTTCAAAACCTCCTTCTGCACCTGCGGTCGCGCCTAAATCTATCAAAAGACTCCCTCGCGCTACTTCAATCGATCCGCATAAGTTAAGATCTTCTTCAGGTCAGCCGGCTTTCTCGTATCCAGTTTTTCGCTCTTGATAAACCCAGTAATTTCATTGGGGTAACCAAGATCTCTTGCTAGCGTTTTAGCTTTATAGGATGAAGCGACCCACTGATCGTCCACGTAAAGGTAGAGGTAGTCCTTTGGTGCGAAACGGGCGGCAATTGGGCTAGCTGCGTAAGTTTTATTCTCAAAAACATGCACCTTTCGATGACTCGCCGCACGTACCCGATTGCCCTTAAAGAGTAATTCAGAATAGTGAGCGGGGTAATCCGGTAGCAGGCCATAAACCATACTGCGGGCGACTTCTCCCACACCGCCAAAATCAACCCTAGGGAAATAGTCAGGTCGAAACTCGATCCAGTCTTCTCCTTTTTTATATTCTATCCGACCGGAGTAAGCGTTATAATTCACGCTACCCAGTGGATAGGGCTCATTAGAAAGATCCCGCAAGGTAGCAGCCCCAAAGGCCTTATAAGCATAGGGATCTCCGGAATAGGTTGAATAGCGTTCAATGGCCAGAGAAACAATGGCCTTCTGTAAGAATTCAACCTTGTCCACTCCCTCAACCTGGGATACATCCGCCATATTACCCGCCAGTAATTTATCGCCACTGGCGTCTCGCTCCTCAATCTCCAGCCGGAGTTGATCGAGTAAGCTGATGTTACTGTACTGAGCTGATAGAGAGAGAGAAAATAGCAGAAATAAAAAGGGCAGCGTTTTCATTTTTTTATTTGTGGGGTTAAAGAATTAGCCTCGTGCCGACTAGGTCGACACGAGGCATAATTTACGGATTAGGGCTGAAAACCTAGCAATTGCAGCAGGAGTTCTGCACCAGAGCCGTATTCGTGTCAATGTTATTCTGCGGCAATGGCCAAACGTCATCACAGGCTTCATATCCAGCGGGGCCAAATACATCCAGTGCGCGGCCAGTCCGGCGCAGATCCCAAAGGCGATGACCACCTTCCATAGCCAGCTCAACGTAGCGTTCCTGAAGGATAAGATCAAGGAAGTTATCAGCCGTGAGGGTAAGGTCACCCAAGCCAGCACGGCTACGTACCTGATTGATCCAGCGACTGGCTTCACCAAAGTTGCCGGCACGGGCTTCTGTTTCTGCCATCACCAGTACCATCTCGGCAGCGCGGAAGAGATAAAGGGGATCATCCTGGCTACCAGATCCACCAGAAAAGTTATCATACTTAATACCGTAGTTGGCACCAGTATCATCAGTAGCGATGGATAGGTCTTTCCGGAGGTCTCCGTCTTCAAAAGCAGCTACCAAAGCCGCACTAGGAGCGATAGAATAGCGGCCGTTCAACGAAGACGGGCCAAAAAAGAAAGCATTACTATTCCCATCCGTAGAACTGAATTCCAGATAGAATAACTCATCAGCCAGGAAGGCTTCAGAAGTCAGTTCATAGTCGGAACCGATGGCTGCCGTAGCGAAGGTGTTTGCATCCGGGAAACGTCCCTGAATCAGGGCTACACGAGCCAGCAAAGCGTTAGCGGCACCTACCGACATGCCGAGTGAGAGATCATTCAGGTTACTGGCCGCAAAAGTTGCATCCTCAATTATCTGCGCGTAAACGTCAGCAGCGGCACTTTTAGGAACATTAAGCTCTTCACCAACCCCCACGGTAGGCGTAAGGATCAGCGGAATCTCTCCCCATCCCTGTACGAGTTGAAAATAGGCAATGGCGCGGCCGAAGCGAGCTTCGGCTAGGTAGTTGTTGCGAGTTGCTTCGTCTAAAGAAGGGTCTTCCACCGTAGGTAATATCGACAGCAGGTTATTAGCCGCATTGATTACACTGTAAAAATTGGACCAAACGCCTCCCATAGTACCGTTAGAAGGTAAGACGTTGTAGTTGTCAAACTGGGCTCTCGTCGGGAAAGTCCCCGTCCAATCACAATCATCACTGTAGTAAAGCGGTAAAGAGAGGTATCCATCGAAGGAACCAGCCTGTAGTCCGTTATAAACACCGGTACGCGCTGCGGCGGCGCCCTGGGCATTGGTAATGGCTAATTCCAGTGGAACTGAGTCAATGGGGGTAATGGCTTCGAGGCCATAAGAATCACAAGCAGTAAAGGCTGTGGCGAAGGCCAACAAGGCTAAACCGCGATATAGTTGCTTAAACATGTTTGATTTATTTATTGCTAATAAAAACTTCAGGGGGAGCAGCGCAGTGCACCATCCCGTACAAGTAGTCTTGATTAGAAGCCGAGGTTAATACCGAACTGAACGGTACGAGCCAGGGGGTAGGTGAGGAAGTCAGTACCGAGTGCTACGTTAGCATTACCAAAGGTGTTTACCTCGGGGTCAAACCAGCTGTAGTCCGTCCAGGTAATCAGATTGGTACCATTGATGTAAAAACGCAGGCTTTCAAGACCAAGTTTATCCTGAACAATGCTGTTCGGAAGCTGGTAGGAAAGAGAGGCTGTTTTAAGTCGAACGAAAGACCCATCCTCCACATATCGGTCAGAGTCCTGACGGTTGTTATCCGCTGAAGCACCACCGGTGATCCGGGGAAACATGTCACCATCACCCTCTTCACGCCAGGCACCTTCGTAAGCACGAACCGTTGGAGCAAACACACTATTCAGGCCCTCAGCGAAAGCCAGGTTATTGTTGTAGACGTCGTTTCCAAAGCTAAACTGGAAGAAGAAGTCCAGAGAAAGTCCTTTATAGGAAAGTTTGTTGGTGACACCAGCTGTTACATCAGGAAGCGCAGAGCCGATGAAGGCACGGTCATCATCATTAATGATACCATCACCGTTATTGTCCTTAAAGCGGAAGTCGCCTGGTTGTGCACCTACGATGAAGTCACGATCATCATTCAGGGCATTATCGGCATCAATCTCTGCCTGATTTTGGTAGATACCATCTGTTTCAAGGCCAAAGAAAGAACCTACTGGCTGGCCAACCGCCAGGCGGGTAGCAAAGCCAAAGTCCTGCGGCTGGTCGTTGAATAGAGCGGTTACCTCGTTCTTATTATAGGCAGCACTCAGGGAGGTGCTCCAACTGAAATCACGCTCATCAACGTTCAGGAAAGTGACACTAGCCTCAAAGCCAGTATTACGCATATCACCTACATTGGAAACAACAGAGCCGAAACCGGAAGTAGTAGGAATAGGTCGGTTTAGGATCAGGTCACTGGTTTCCTTGATGTAAAAGTCAAGCGTAGACGTGATCAGATTATCTAAGATTGCAAAGTCAAGACCTACATTAACCTGAGCGGTAGATTCCCATACCAGATCCGGATTACCCAACTGAGACTGAGAAATACCCGGTGTAGTGAGGTAGGAAGCACCACCAGCAAATAACGGGCGTGTTTGGAAGTCACCAATGTTGTTGTTACCCGTCTGTCCGTAACTAGCACGCAGCTTCAACTGGTTAAATCCAGCAATTTTCTTGCTGGCGGCAAAGTCATATCCAGCAGCAATACCGGGGAAGTAGCCCCACTTTTCGTTGACAAAACGGCTCGATCCATCCGCGCGGAAAGAGGCTGTGATGTAAAGACCCGTTAGCAGATTTACGTTAACCGTACCAATGTAAGACTGTAGAGTACTACCGAACTGATCACCAGCGATGGTAGCTGGTGTGGCAGCGGCATCAGCACTGGGGAAGTTGTCACTCGGCAGATCATTAGTCACAAAGAAATTCCGGCGAATATCATCGCGCTGGTAAATTGCACCGACCGTAGCGTTGATGCTGGCAGCACCGACCTGTCCGTTATAAGTGGCTGTATACTCATTCAGGATACGCGTACGAACGTTACTACTTTCAGCGATTTTACCCTGTGGAGTAGACTGAAGTACGCTGGGCTCAAATACATTCTCCCGGAAGTTGACGTTGTCAACGCCAAGCTTTGCCCGCAGGGCAATCTGTTCAATGGGGAAGTAAGTAAGTTGTGCATTACCGATTACCCGATTAGTAATGGCGCGGTTCTGGTATTCTTCCGTAGCAGCTACCGGATTTTCCAGACCAAAGGCCGAGCCGTAGCTGCCATCCGGGTTACGCACGCTGGCTACTGGTGGCAATAGAATTGCCGTGGAGATGGCACCATAAATGTTATTATCTCCCTGGATTCGTTTGTTGTTACTATTAACGTAGTTCAGGTTAATACCCGCAGAGAGCTTATCAGAGATATTATGATCCAGGTTCAGACGAGTACTGTAACGTTTGAACTGGGTACCGTTCAAAATCCCCTGATTGTCGTCGTAAGAAATAGAGGTAAAGAACTTAGTTTTCAAGTCACCGCCAGACATGCTTACGTTGTGGCTCTGGATGGGGTTACGATCAAAGATCAGTTCCTGCCAATCACTGTAAGTCGTTGAATCAAACTGGCTGGAGAAGTTGGCCGGATCACGGAAACCGTAACGCTCCTCGATGTAGTCGCTGTAGCCAACGTTGTCTACCACATCAATGGTTTTGATGGCCTCGTTAAAGCCGTAGCTAGAGTTAATGTTGATCTTCGTCTTACCGGCTTTTCCGCTTTTAGTCGTAATCAATACTACACCATTGGCAGCACGGCTACCGTAAATGGCAGTCGTGGAGGCATCTTTAAGGACCTCCATCGATTCGATATCAGCAGGGTTAATATCCGCTAGCGCATTCGTACCCTGTCCACCAGTACCTTCCTGTGCGAAGTTACCAGAGATGATCGGCACTCCATCCACTACAAACAGCGGTTCGTTGGATGCGTTAATAGAAGTGACGCCGCGAACACGGATATTATAACCCGCCCCCGGAGCACCGTTAGATTGCTGAACTACTACGCCCGCAGCCTGCCGTAACGCACCCTGAATCGTAGCACCTGCCTCCTTGTTGGCATCAGCGCCTGAAATAGAGGCAACGGATCCTACCAAATCCTTGCGCCGAGTGGGAGAATAGCCAACAACGACCACTTCCTCCAGCCCAATACCATCATTAGCTAAAACAATGGAATACTTCGATTGACCACCTACGAGTGGAACAACATTGGTTGCAAAGCCTGTGTAGGAAACCACCAGGCTTTCTACGTTAGCGGGTACGTTCAAGGTAAAGTTACCGTCAATGTCGGCAACAGTGCCACTTGTCGTTCCCTGAGCCAGAACCGAAGCTCCAATCAAAGGAACACCTTCATTGTCCATAACCGTTCCGGTTATGATGGACTGGGCCTGCAAAGCGGTACAACCCGCTAGTAGCATTATCCAGCAAAAAAGATTAAATCTACGCATGGTATGAAGTGATTAAATGAGAAAAAAGGGTGTTAATTTCTATCGAAAAATGAGTCACCTCATTTTCCGGACAGTTAAAGCCGTATTTATTTTGTGTAAGTGCTTATTTAAATAGAATGTTAATACGGGGATCCGCAAGGCTAACGGTAAGGGGACCAATTTCGCTGCCAGAGAGGCAATAATAAATTTTAAAAATGTCTCTTCTTTACCTTTTAATCGTATTCTAAAAAAAATATGCGATCGGCCCGAACATTACACGGCCAGCTCAGGTTTAGGCACCTTAGATTTAATTCCTCTGTATTATTTTTCTATTACTTTTAGCTAATTAATTCAGCGTTCCAACACCCATTTCTGGTCAACCCCCCCTTACGCGCAGCCGCTACCCCGTAATGAATATCATCAATACCTCCCATAGAGTGAGCGTCCGGGTTAATACTAATTTTTACGCCCTTTTCCATAGCGTAGGGAATCCAACTCCAGTCCAGATCAAGGCGGTAAGGGTTGGCGTTTAATTCAATAACGACCCTGTGTTCGGCGCAGGCATCAATGACGAGTTGATAATCAATGGGATATCCTTTTCGACTTAATAATAAGCGACCGGTTGGATGCCCCAGAATAGTAGTGTATGGATTAGCAATGGCTGTCAACAAACGGTTCGTAGCTTTCTCCTCGTCCATATTCAGTTGGCTGTGAACACTGGCAATAACCAGATCGAAGCCTTCTAAAATTTCTTCCGGATAATCGAGGCTTCCGTCCGTGAGAATATCACTTTCGATACTTTTATAAATCCGGAAAGGAGCCAGTTCTTCGTTCAGGGCATCAATTTCCGCCCATTGTTCTTTTACCCGGTCAATGCTGAGGCCATTGGCGTAGACGGCCGTTTTGGAGTGATCGCTCATTACGAGATAGGCATACCCTTTATCGCGGGCGGCTTCGGCCATTTGGCGGACGGAGTGAATTCCGTCGCTCCAGGTAGAGTGGCTATGAACTACACCCTTGATGTCAGCGGCCGTGATCAGCTTAGGCAATTCGTCTTTAGCGGCCAGGTCCAGGGCCCAGTCTGACTCCCGGAGTTCGGGTTCGATGTAGGGTAAGCCCGCCTTATCAAAAACATCTTCTTCCGTGGCCAGACCAGCAAAATCGACGCCGGGGTGGCGTGCCACAAAGGCTTTGAGAAAGTCTTCAGAGCCGGTGTGACGAAATTGACGGGATCCGAAGTTGTCCGCTGAGCAATGATGAATGACGACGGGAAAGCCGTCAACCGTAGCGGTAGTTTGATCGTCGGTAGTCTTACACTCTTCGAGTCCGGAAATTTGGGGCGCGGACGCGGGTGCAAGGGTCGTTAGAAGAGCCAGGTGCGTCAGGGTCGGGCAGGCGCGGCGCAGCGCGCCCGTGCGAGCAAAGGTCTCCCCCGGGAAGTCCGCCGATAGCTGCGTAAGCAAAGTCTCCGCCACCCGGTCCAGCGTCCGGTACAGAAACTGCCCCTGGCTCCGCTGGTGAAACTCCAGCTTTTCACGCAATGTCTCCTGGGTCTTCGCCCCGAAGCCCTTCAGCTCTACCAGACGGTTCTCATTGATGGCGTAAAGAAGTTGACCGACGGTGGTAACGCCCAGGCCGTCCCAGACGGCCTTGACCTTCTTCGGGCCAAAGCCCCGGATCGAAAGCATCTCCCGGATGCCCTCCGGGGTTTGCGACCGCCATTTTTCCAAAGTCTCCATTTTACCGGTAGTGGCCAGCTCATGGATTTTTGCCGCAATCGCTTTACCGATACCATCAATGCCCTGCAGCTCTTCTTCACTCATACCCGCCAGGTCCTGATCGTTTTTCCGCAGCTTATTGTAGGCATTTGAGTAAGAGCGGATTTTGAAAGGATTATCCTTGTGTAGCTCCATCAACTTAGCTAATTCGTTGAAGTGGCGGGCAATGTCGGGGTTGGTCACGGTCGGAAGTTTATCTTTTACGTAGTCTTATGGCGCGAAGGTAGGCTTTGCCTTCCGTCCTGGCGAACTATTTGCCGCCACTATCGCGTTTACCCCAAGAACAACTATTAACTATGCGATCCCTACTATTACTCTTTATCTGTAGCCTTTTCACCCCTGCTCTTTCGGCCCAACTCGTTGGCGATACCGAAAACGGACTGGCCAGCTACTACAGCGAGGCCTACGACGGTGCTGAAACGGCCTATAAAGTCATTTATCACAAAGATGAGCTCGTAGCTGCTCACCGACAGTACCCGCAGAACAGCGTAGTCCAGGTCCGGAACGTGGAAAACGGTAAAACCGTGAAGGTTAAAATTATCGATAAAGGCCCCTTCATTAGAGGCCGTGTGATTGAAGTAAGTGAGCGGGCCGCCGCCATCCTGGGAATGCTGGGCAAAGAGACCGTCCCCGTTGAGGTGACACTACTGTCTACTCCAGACCAACCCGCCAGAGTACCATTAGAAGAGACCGTCGTAGTAGTTCCTCCCCCAGTGGCAACTCCTACTCCAGCCAGCGAAGTCCCTACCCGCCGGGCGCAGGATCCACCTCCCGCTACGCCGAGTACGGCTGACCGCCCCCCCGTTGCCCCTCCAACTTCCACTGCACCTGCGGCCGCGCCCAAGACCAACAATACCGCGCCACGAAGAAGCGATGCAAGCGCTCAAAGCAAGCCTACCCCAACGGTAACGGCCACTAGATCTGAAGTCAAAAATGCTGCCGTTGCCGGTAAAAAGGACTATGCCCGCACGGCTACCTTCGCACCTGGTACCTATAAAATTGAAATCTTAGCCCCTCCTGCGGGCGGACACGGCGTACAAGTCGGCAGTTTCAAAGACCTGGAAAAGGCCATGGACAAAGTCACCGAACTACAGAAAAAATGGTTCGATAACATTCTTATCCAGAAGGTAACCACCAGCTCAGGAGCGGTCTATAAAGTCATCCTCGGCCCCTTCGATACGCAAAAAAGCGCTATACGCTACGCCTCA
>CALIGP010000320.1 GCA_938021455.1 uncultured Lewinella sp.
ATTGTGTCAATAGCCTTTCGCTTAAATTTATTGGGCGGGAGAAGTACGAGGCTAAAAAGGCTGAAGAGAACGCTGACTGAAGGGCAAGGCTCTATCTGGCCAGTGGCTGTTTCTGGGGGCGGGAGTTTTACCTGCGCCAATTGCCAGGAGTGATCAGCACCCGAACGGGCTTTGCCGGCGGGCATCTCCCCCACCCCAGCTATCAACAAGTTTGCACCAAAGAAACCGGTCACGCAGAAACGGTGGAGGTAAGCTATGACCTTCGCTCGCTATCCACCAACGCCTTGCTCACGGAGTTTTTCGTGCTTCATGATTCAAGCATTGACCGTAGAGAAAATGGCGGACAATATCGCTCCGCTATTTTCCTTACAGAGGATAATAAGCACACTGACCAACAGGAGTATGTGGCTAAAGAAGCAATAAGAAAGTTGCAGAACAATGGGGTGTCATCGACCACCGAAATAAGCCGAATACGGGCCTTTTTTCCCGCTGCTCCCCGCCACCAACAATACTGTTCCGTGAAGGGAATTGCCCCCAAAAGGCGGGTTTCTGAAGAAATTAGGCAAATTTTAACACTTTAATTTTAGCGAATTTTCGTTCCGTTTTCCTTGAATTCAGGGGGAAGTTTATTCTGTAGAAGCGGGTCCTGCCGATGGAAATAGGGAGAAAATTCCGAATGCCGAAGAAATAGAAGGAGATAGCTGCTTAATACGAAACCCCTCTTCGGCACTTTTTTTAACCCTTAGGTGTTGAAAAACAAAGCGTTAGGCACCAAAAGCTTGCCTCGCGGTGCTGCATGCCCCTATCTTTGCGACCGCAAGGTAAGAAGTTGATCTTACCGCGATATTGTTTTAGATGTCATCCTTACCCCAGGTGGCTAATTGAAATGCTGATCGAAGAGCCGTGCCCCATGAACATAGCGGCAGTGAGGCGGTCAGTGATTGTTTAACGAAATTATTCTGAATGAGCAAGCTACTGAAGTACTTGTGTCTGAGCCTTATTATGGTGATGACTGTTAGTGCAAAGGCTAACTCGATTGAAAATTCGACTCCCTTTTCATCCGACAACGACCCTACGTCTGAGATCAGTCGTCGTCTTGCCGGATTACAACTTCCTTTAACCACTAAAGCTTCCGATGCTCACTTGCAGCGGAAGATCAATGACTACCTGGACAAGGGTAGCCACAGCACCGAGCGAATGCTCGGTCGTGCCAACCAGTATTTTCCGGTTTTCGAATACTACCTCCAGAAGCATGATATGCCCGAAAGCCTGAAGTATCTGGCCGTAGCGGAGTCCATGCTGGTCCCCGGAGCAGTATCTTCTGCCCGTGCTGCCGGTCTCTGGCAACTCATGCCTTCTACCGCCCGGGCCATGGGCTTGCGGGTTGATGGTGTAGTGGACGAACGACTGGATATCTACCGGTCAACGGAAGCTGCCGTCATTATGCTGAAGGCATTGCACAAGCAATTTGGTGATTGGCACCTGGCGATGGCCGCTTACAACTGTGGCCCTGGTCGTGTACGCCGCGCCATCCGTGCTGCTGGCGGACATACCTACTACCCGAAGGTCCGGCGCTTTTTGCCGAAGGAGTCCCAAAAGTACGTAGCTGCTTACGTGGCTGCTGCCTACACCGTTAATTACTACGATGATTATGGACTGACGCCAGCTTCCTTCCTATTGGAAGACAGCGTAGCTTCTCTGACGATCTACCGCGAGATGAACCTTCGCCGGATGGCGAAAGCTTGTGGTATTTCCGTAGGGCAAGTCTACAAAATGAACCCAAGTTTCATCAAGGCTTACGTTCCCCGTAATCGCATTGGCTACCGACTTCGCGTACCACTGGAATACAAATTCCAGGTACAGGAATACGTTTGGGGGCAAGCTAACCTCGTGGAGCTTCCGCAAGGAGATGATCCTGAGCTAGCCGCTCTGGTGGCCAATGACCTCGGCTTTGATGCTCGGTCATGGCTCACGGGTTGTTACTCACATAATCTCTTATCTCCCCCATCCATTGTACTGCAAAACCAGGTAAAAAACTGGAACTTGGCAGTGGAGGCGGAGTACCGGGCGGTGGCGATGTTGTAAACTCAATGTTGCCGAAAATAGGAGTCATCCCTAATTTTTGAATGAGATGACCATGTACTCTGGCAAAGAATAGGATTTTTAGCGATCAGCGGACATCATTCAGGCAAAACAGCTCTGAATGCTGTCCGCTGATCGCTTTTTTATACCGACCCACCTGGGTACAGGGGAGAAAAACAAAAATGTTGTCCAAACTGCGGGATGACTTATGCTTTTTGTAAGATCTTATTTACGGGTGAATTGGTGCTTTAGTAAGCAACGTAGATATTCTTTCTATTTGATAAAATACCATCCGCTCCGAAGGAATTAATCCTTTCGCCTTAACGTAAACACCCGCGAAACATTGAATCCGAAATGAATATCTCCGTCTAACCAGTTACCCACCGTTTCGGTAATGAAGCCTTTTTCAACCAGGGAAGTAGAGTTGGTAAAGTGCAGTTGAAATACGTGCCCTCCCGTCTCGATGTCAAAGCCTACAGAAAGGGAATTCCGATACCCCGGCGCAAGCTGGTCGGGGAGGACATACACGTATTCGGCGTTAATGGCAATACGTTTTGATAGTTTGATGCGTCCGGCGGTTCCGATGGCCAGTACGTCATTGGCTTCACTTTCCAATCTGACCAGGTTACGATGAACCACTGTTGGGCTTAACTGTAGGGAGAATTTATCACTGAACTTTCGCCCCAGGATCAATTGGTAGGTGTAGTACATCTTGGAACTAACGTAATTCTTCCGGTCTGGATTCCGGAAAGGCAAAGTTTTGATCGCTGTACTGGCCATAAGGGCAAGGGTGATTGGCCTCTTTTTTGCCCCACTGCTTTGCCGGAGGAGTTTGTATTTCAAAAAACCATCGTAGGTCTTTTCAAAACTACTGCGTCCCCCTCCGATGGTTAGCCGGTCGGTGATGCCGTAATCGGCACCGATTCTGATCAGCGCCTGGTCCAAACCAAAGAGTTCGGAAACACCACCGCTGAGGAAACCGAAGCGGTGGCCGATCTTGAAGTCCAGGACACCTCCAGCTGTGCTCTCCAGTGAATGCAAATTGATTACCCGGTTGGTCTTGAAACTGGCGGTGGCTAAATCCACCGTTGGCTTCTCTTCACCCAGGAGATCGAGAAGATCTTCCTGGGCGAGTAATGGTAGCGCGGACAGAACAAATAGCAGCATCAAAGTATGAGCGAAGTAACGGAGCATTGGAGTAAGCTTAGAGAACTCTCTTCCGAGAGCAGAATTATTGGAACTACTTGGTTTTCAGCGGTTCGAGGTCCACGGCCACATCGACCATGATCTCTTTGGCTATATTATCTCGTACTACTGCGGGAATGTCGATGTCATAATCTTGAGTGCGTACGATGAAATTGGCAGTAGCAGAAATTTTGCCATCCTTAATCACGAAAACTCCTTCAGTTTCCACGGGCTGTGTCACGCCATGGATGGTCATTTCACCTTTCACCAGAGCGGGGTAAGTACCGTCTTTACTTAGGTCGATCGTGGCCATATTATCGATGCTGCCCTTGAAGATAGCTTTCGGAAACTTGCCACTTTCCATATAATTTTCGTTGAAATGCTCTTGCATCAACGCCTTTTCAAAAGAAAATGCTTTGATGAGCACGGCGAATGCCATTTCCCCCGCTTCCGTGTCGACCACGCAGGTGGCCTTATCGTTTTTGGCCTCGATTTTTTCAATTGGGGTGTCGGAAGAAAAAACTATGTGGCCCGCTCGCGTGAAGTATTTCTGTGCGGAAAGAGTAGTGGTGGCCGTAGCCAAGAAGAGAAGGAAGAAAAGAACCTGTTTCATGGTAATTGGAATTATTATTGATTGGTAATAGATGGATAGTTGAGGTGCTCTTTGGATCATACCGGTTTACAGCGAACCAGGACTATATCCATGAGCATCCCGGTACATAGACCGTTCAGCACGACGCGTTGCCCTTCGCTGAAGGTGGTTTCTTTGAGTTCTGGGTCTAGTTGACAGATGACGCCGCCCATAATCCCACCGGCGTCCAGGGTAAGGCTGATTTGCCCGTTCTCGTCGGTGTTCACGTTGAGGATTTCGCCTTCTACACGGATCACTTTGTCAAGGTATTTGGCGTTTGCTTCGGTTTCTCCTGCTTCGTAGTCAGCAAAGAGTTCGGTAGCAGACAGCCGATGGTCGGCCGTGGCGGTTGCGAGGTCGAGGTGCGGTTTGTTGTACATCCGATAGCCTATCAATGCTCCGATC
>CALIGP010000321.1 GCA_938021455.1 uncultured Lewinella sp.
CTACCCGCAATAACAACTAATGTCGTAGCGTCACCACCGTCACCGTTAGTTGAGTTTACACCGCCTGCTTCACCTTTACGGATACGAACCGTATCACCAGGAAAGATATCCGCAGCGGTTAATGACCCACTGACGTTACCACCACGGCCGCCGCTGAAGAAGCTTTGGTTGCTACCGCCGTCAGCACCGCTGATGTTAAAGGTGAAGCTATCCACACGCGCTGCGCCAGCAGGAATCACAAAATCGTTAGAAGTATCAAACAGCTCGACTTCCGTAATCCGGGTTTCCAGCTGGCCCATCATATTGGAGGCACCATCAATGGTGTACTCAATCCGCTCATCACTACAAACTACCGTAGCTTGATCCAACAGCGTTGGCGCCGTTGGGTTGACGGTAAGGAAAAGGGTGATGGGAGCGCCAGCACATTCCGGGAAAGCACTACCAGGAGTAGTGAATTGTGTCTGGAAGTAAGGCGTTAGGGTAATTTCTGCTACCTGAGCGTTATTGTCAGGATTGTTGTTCTGTACGTTTGGCACACCAATCGCAAAGTTGTCAATCGGAAGATATTGTGGAGCCGTTCCGGATGGGATCTGCAGGAAGCCTGCGTCTCCAGCGACCGTAAACTCTACATATTTGAGTTTGCCTCCTGCATCCTCCTGAATATCCAGGGTGTTGAGCAAGAAGTCTTCGCCACTACAAATTTCGTAGGCGCGGATATCACCACTGGTCAATGTTTCAGGAGCGTTAGCACCAATAACCAGATTATAGGTAAGATCAGGTTGTGGGGAAACCGTTACCGTAATTGTGTGGGAGGCGCCTTCACATTCATTGTCCGTATTACCTCCACTAATGAGCGGAGAGTTCTGTGGGAACGTTGGGGTAATGGTCAAGGTTACATCCTGAGCAGCACCCGTTAAGTTCCGGAAGGATGCAGAAATGGGGTCTCCACTATCCTGCTCCGTTAAGGAGAAAAATCCGCTTTCAAAAGAAACACCAGTTCCTGCAAGGTCCCAGCTGTAATCGTACTTAACATTGCTATTATTACCACCATTGGTAATGGGCGATACCGAAAAGACTTCATCAGAGCAAATAAGTGCACTGGAGGGAAGGAGCTCTAAAGTTGGTAACGGGCGAACCTGAAAGGAAAACGGAGTAGGCAAAGAAGCACATCCGGATGCATTACTAGTAGTAGTAAGTTCAAAGTCGATGGTAACCGCACTGTTGCGATTCACCACGAAGCTTCCAATCACCGTACCTGGACCTGTGTAAGCGATCGGCCCATTGGCAAATGCACCCAAAGAGTCAATGTCTGCACCTGCGGTAGCGCCCGCAAAATCAATCGTGTAAGTGAAGGCCGGATCATAGCCCGGAACAAAAACTTCAATGTCCTGGCCAGAGCAGAAAAACCCGGGGACAATGGTGTCGTCAACTCCTACAATGGAAAAGACCTCAACAGGAGTAGCGACTGGTTGCGCATCAATCTGTAGTGTGAAGGGGAATCTTTTCAGACATCCGGTAGTCGGATCAAAAAGTTCTAAATCAATGACAACCGTTGTGTCGACGTTGATGTCCCGGCAGCCGAGCATAGCGTCAGCTACTCCGGCGGTGTAGGTATAAGTACCATCGCCGTTATCGAAATTAGACAGTAGCTCACGGCCGGTTACCGGACGGGTCCAGCAACCATTATTATTGCCGGGGATGCCGTCGGTGATACTTCCGTCCAGAAGGCGGAAACGACCGTCAGTATCCAAGCCGGAAACACCACTAATCGTTACGGTAAAGTCCAGGTCGCTACCACAGATCGCTGCCGCAGTGGCCATGCCGATGATCTCATCAGGCTGACCAATAGTTACGGTTTCATCCGCCGTGCACCCACCACCGGTAGCCGTAAGAAACACCTGGTAAGTACCTGCGGCTAGTCCTGGTTCAGTATGTGTATTATAGGTAGTAGAAGAAGCTGCCGTAATAACGCCAGAAAGGTTTACACCTGCGCCTACGATGGCCCAATTCAGCGGCCCATTAACCAACGGGTTGGCCATATCCGGAATAATGGTGATTTCTCCATCAGCGACACCGAAGCAAGAAGCATCAGCTATTGAGGTAGTCACATCAAACATTCCACCAATAGAAACCGTGTAGGAAGTTTCACATCCCGTCTGGAGGTCATTAATCAAGAAAGTGTAGTCCCCCGTAACCAATGCCTGGTTGGTAGAAACCCGAAACATGCTAGTGCTATTCGGCGGGTTATTGGGTGGAGTAAGTGTCGTGAACACATTCGGATTGAAGGGCGTCTGCCGCACTTCAAATCGGTTAAAGTCCGTAAAGCCAACAGCATTAGGGGTGCCGGGATCAAAGGAAAAAGCGATTTGGCCCGTTGGAACGCCTGGACAGGGAGGCTCCGAGGTGGTAAGGTTACTGATCGTAATGTCAGACGTGATTCCCAGGTTGTAGAAGTTACTAACAACCTCATTACCAGAAAAAGTCTGATCACAACCACCACTTACGGTAATGCTGTTGATGCGAACGAAGTTATTCGTCTGTCCTCCTAAATCGAAGACAGGATCGGCTACCTCAAAGGATAAAAAGCCGTTTACAGCTTCGACTTCTGCGGTATAGACAATGTTGCTAAATTCAAAAACCCCGTTAAATACTGGAGTGTAGTTGACAACAACATCGCCTTCAATAAGGAATGATTGAAAATCAACAAACACCGTTGGGTTAGCAGCGTCACATGTATTCATAACCTCTACCTGAATTTGGCTAGAGTTAAGATTACAAAACTGCGCCTGCAGCGAAGTCGCCGTTAAGCACAGGAAGCAAACCACCAACAACGGTAGTCTGCCTAAAAGGGTAAAATTCTTCATAGGGAAAACGATTTGTTCGGGATGATCGTCAAGGGAAAGACGGGAATTTGGGTTGAAGCGATTAATAAATAGGTATGGTCAGCCGGAGGCTGGTGTTTTCTTATGGTTGTTCTCTGGTGTTTTCAATCCAATCCAATACGTAGTTAGCATGCATAGCCAGTAGCTATGAACGCAGACAAAAACTAATTCCGTTTTACTCAGGTGTAAGTGTAATAAACGTGTGTATGCGAAAGCTTTATCGCCTGTTCGGGGTAACCCGATTGAAATAACAGGTTACAAACATAACTATTTTAAAGACTAAACTCCAAAAGCTAAACCTCTTTTCTGGCCCCATTATGAGAATCAATAATACGACCGCAGAGCCAAACAGTACGCAATGAAGCCCCTTTGCCCCTCACCAAAGCCTAGCACCCGCGCCCGCGCACAAACCTACCGCTTTCGCAAATAAATACACCTTTCCCGCAATAAAAGATAGGCAAGCTTTCAAAAAAAGGCGACAAAAATTGATTACTCCAACGAAGTTAATCTAACAGAGCACCCGGTAACCAGAGCGTTAATTGTGGGACGAAAGTGACCAACAGCAAAGCAATAAGCATCATCAAAAAAAGTGGGGTAAGCGGTCGTAATACCTGGGTAAGTTTGATCTCTGCCACCCCAACGCCAACGAAGAGTACAGAACCCACTGGTGGAGTACATAGCCCGATGCATAGGTTAAGCACCATCATGATACCAAAGTGAACGGGATCCATGCCTAGCTCCATAACCACTGGCAGAAAGATGGGGGTAAAGATCAAAACGGCAGGTGTCATGTCCATAAAAATACCGACGACCAGTAAGATCAGATTAATGAGCAGTAGAATGACAATCGGATTATTGCTGACGCCCAGCAAGCCTGAGGTGATCGCCTGCGGCAAATTCTCGTAACTCATTACCCAGCTAAGCGCCAAAGAAGTAGCTACGAGGGTTAAGACAATAGCCGTCGTATTAACGCTCTCCGCGAAAACGCTGGGAAGGTCCTTCCAGCTGAGCTCCTTGTAGAGGAATGCCAGGACAAGACAGTAAGCAACGGCAACGGCACTGGCTTCCGTGGCGGTAAAAACACCAGCGATGATGCCACCAATGACAACAACCAGTAGCAATAAGCTCGGCAATGCTCCCAGAAAGTCTTTAACGATCTGAGAGAGTTTCCAAGGCTCTCCGTTCGGATAGCCCTTCCGCTTGGCATAAACAGCTGCCGCAATAATCAGCAACAGGCCGGTAAGTATACCCGGCACATAGCCCGCCACAAAGAGCGCAGCGATGCTTACACCACCGGAAGCCAGGCTGTACACGATCAGTACATTACTGGGCGGAATGATGAGGCCGGTAGTGGCCGACGTGATGTTCACCGCCGCTGAAAACGGCCGGGGATACCCTTCATCCTCCATCCTTTTCGTCATAATACTACCAATGGCGGAAGCGGCTGCAGCGGCGGAGCCCGCAATAGCACCAAAAAGCATGGCCGCTACGACATTAACGGCCGCCAGGCCGCCGGGAAGCGGGCCAACCATGGATTTGGCAAAGTCGATCAACCGACGGGCTAGTCCGCCACGGTTCATCAATTGCCCCGCCAGAATGAAAAACGGGATAGCCAATAAAGTAAAACTATCCAGACCGGTGGCCATTCGCTGGGCGACGGTGCCGGCAGCGACGAGGCTTTCCATTGTTGTCATCAGCGTGATGAGCGCCGTTAGCCCCAACGTCCAGGCAACGGGCACACCAATGCTGAGGAACAATAGGAAACTGACGAGCATTACCGCTACTTCAAGGCCGTCCATAGAGAATATCTTTTAGCTGAAAAAAAGTAATAAACAAGCCGGCCAGTGGTACGGCCAGGTAAACAACACCAACCGGCAGGCCGAGCGCCGGAGCCGTCTGACCGAGGCTAAACGTCAACCAGACGTAATAGCCGCCTCCAATGATCATCACGGCTACGGCAAAGAATAAAACCAGTACATCAATGAGCCAGTTAACCCGATCAGCCTTTTTCCCCTCCAGGCTGTCTGGAAGCAAAGAAATGGCAATATGACTCCGGGTAGACACGGCATAAGCAGCCCCCAACAGGCTAATCCAGATGAGAAGGTAGCGGGCAAGTTCTTCCGTCCAGCCCGCCTGGTTGCTAAAGGCGTAGCGGGTAAGAACCCCCCAGAGCACGACACTGACCTGAATGGCCAGTAGGAAGGCACAGAAATAACCGAGGAATCGGGAGATTTTGGTCATGAGTATGTAGTTGTTGTTGAAAACCTCTCCCCCGGCCCCTTTCGCTTCGCGGCTTCTCCGCTGGGCTCTATGAGCCCGCTTCGAGGTCCGGGGGAGAGGGGAGACGTGGCAGCTCGCTTCGCTCGTGAGGCGTGGATATTTCCAACGCAAAAAAGTTTGTGGTACATCAAAGAACAGTTAATGGATTCGCCTTGTGTGGATTTATCGCCCTTACTCAACCGCCTGAATGCGTGCCAGCAGATCGGCCAGCACGGGGTTGTTTTTGGCCTCTTCAAACATCGGCTTTACGGCGACGCGGAAGCTTTCGCTGTCCACCTCCGTGAACGTAACGCCCTCTTTTCGCATCGCTGTTATGGCTTCCTGCTGCGCGCCCTTCCAGAGGCCGCGCTGGTAATCAGTAGCGATACGAGTGGCTTCGCGTAGCCAGCCCTGTCGTTCTTCGCTCAGCTTGTCCCAGGTAGCCGTACCGATGATGAGCACATCCGGCACGGCAGTGTGGCGGTCATAGCTGTAAAAAGGAGTCACCTCATAGTGGCGGCTGGTGTAGTAACTGGGCAGGTTATTTTCTGCCGCATCTACCACGCCTTGCTGCAGAGCGGTGTAGAGCTCGCCGTAACTGATCGGCGTCGGAGATCCTCCTAATGTTTTGATGAGCTGTACGGCCATCGGGCTGTTCATCACTCTTACTTTTTTGCCAACGATGTCCGCAGGTGTTCTGACCGGTCCGTCCTTAGTGTAGAAGCTGCGGGTGCCCGCGTCAAAAAAGGTAAGCCCACGTAGTCGATACGCTGCCCCGTCAGCCAGAATCTCCTGGCCAATGGGGCCATCAAATACGCGGAAGGCCGTTTCCCGGTCCTTAAAGAGGTAAGGCAGCCCAAGGACGCTGTAACTGGGAGCGAAGCGATCCATCACGGCGGCGGAGACTTTCGTCATCGCCAGAGAACCGATTTGCAGCAGCTCCAGGCACTGACTCTCGCTACCTAATTGGCCACTGGAGTAAATTTCGAGTTGCATCTTGCCAGCGCTGATGGAGTCCAGTGCTTCGGCCATCCGTACCATTCCTTTGTGGACGGGGTGCGTGGTGTTCAGCGTGTGGGCCAGGCGCAAAGTCTGCACCTTTTGATCACTACCGCAGGAGCAAAGTAAGAGCAATGGCAGTAATGCCAGCAGATAGTTCATGCTGGTAAAATATGATGGGCGACGGCGCGCAGGTGCAATGGGCATGATCAATGAGCAAGGTAGGTAAACGTTCCCTAAAGATAATTCTGGGGTGGAAAGATACACACTGTGTACTAATGACACGGAATTAAATAAAGGAATGATTGGAAGAATGAAAACATAATACGACAAACTAAATACATCTGTTTCAACACGCAACGAACTTCCCCTACCCTGCTTACGCTATTACCTTCAAATCATCGATCAATTATGAAATCCATCCTCCCCATTATTCTTGTTGTTGCCGGACTGGCCTTCGCCTACCTCGCCATCACCACCTTCCAGGCCGCTACCGCCGACGTAAGCTTCCTCGGCATCGACCTCTCCGCCAGTGACGAAGGCGGACAGATGACGGCCGCGCTCTACGGCGTGCTGGCCCTGGTTTGTCTCGGCCTCGGGGCGACCACTTTCCGGAAGGCGAAAGGGTAAAGCAATTGGAAAAGCATACCCAAACGGGGGATTAGAATGATAGAATGATAGAATTTTGGAAACCAGCCAGTCCTGAGGTGTATATATAGGTAGCGCGGCAGGAAGCCGCTTTGGCCGGTCGCGCGCGGAGCGGCGCGTACGCCGTACCTTTCCCCTTAGCCGCCTACAAAATGCGGCAGCCTACCAGACTACCGAACTACAAGACTATCCCCCATGCCCTTCCACTTCGCCATCCTAGGCCTCGGCAACATTGCCCGTAAGTTCGCCGAAGACATCGCTTTGATTCCTGAGGCTACTCTCGTCGCCGTAGGCTCTCGCTCCCTGGAGCGGGCGCAAGCCTTTGCCGCCGACTTTGGCGCGGAGCACGCTGCTGGCAGCTACGAGGCGACCTTTGACGGGCCGCGCGTTGACGCCGTCTACATCGCCAGCCCCCACATCACCCATAAAGAATTGACACTCCTCTGCCTGGAGCGCGGCATCCCCGTCATCTGCGAGAAACCCATGGGGCTGAACCTGGCCGAGGTAGAGGCGATGGTCACCATCGCCCGCGAGCAAAAAGTTTACCTGATGGAAGCGCTCTGGACCCGTTTTCTCCCCTCCACACTGAAGCTGAAGGAGATGATCGATGCTGGCATCATCGGTGACATCCAGAGCATCCGCTCCGACTTCGGCTTCCGGGCCAATGACCTCCACCTTGCCCTGCAACATCCCCCTTTGGGGGCTGGCGCGGAGCGCCGGGCGGGGGCCATTGCACCCGCGTCCGCGCCTAAAAGAAATCGCATCCTTGATCCTAATCTCGGCGGTGGCGCTCTGCTTGACATTGGCATCTATCCCCAATTCCTTTCCCAATTTTTGCTCGGTGAGCCGGAAGAAATCCACGCCACCGCCCGCCTTTCTCCCCGGGGCGTCGACCTCGACACCCAGGTAACCTGCCGCCACGCCGGCGGCAAACTCTCCCACAACTACAGCACCGTCTTGGGCCGAACCAAAACCGAAGCGCTCATCATCGGCTCCGAAGCCAGCCTCCATTGGCACCCGCGCTGGCATGAGCCCAGCAGTTTCAGTCTGCTGCGTGGCAAAAACGACCCGCCAGAAAACTTCTATTTCGACTACGAAGGCGCCAACGGCTACCGCTATGAAGCCGAAGCCGTGATGGCCGACGTACAGGCCGGCCGCACCGAAAACGAACACTGGTCATTGGACGATTCCCTGGCGCTGCACCGAACGTTGACGGCGGTGCGGGAACAGATTGGGGTGCGCTATCCAAGGGAATCGCTTCGCGATTCTTAGACGTTGCGCTTTTAGAACATGAGTCATCCCTAATTTTTGGGTGAGATGACCATGTATCCTGGCAAAGAATAGGGTTTTTAGCGATCAGCGGACAGCATTCAGGCAAAACAGCTCTGAATGCTGTCCGCTGATCGCTTTTTTATGCCAACCAAACTGGG
>CALIGP010000322.1 GCA_938021455.1 uncultured Lewinella sp.
GGCCGCGCAACGTCGGCACCTTGATGGTCGTCTTCTTCAGGCTGCCCAGGGCTGGGCGGATCGTAGCGATGCCGTAGCCCGGTGTCTTCGGCTGAATCCCCCACCGCTGGCGGGGGATGATGTTGGCCGGTACCGCGCCCCAGGCGTGGTTCCAATCCAGGTTGGGCTTATACTTGAAGCCCCAGGCTTCCAGTGTCACCGTTGAGCCTTCCCGGATCATATTGTACCAGTTGCGATCACCGACGGTATCGGCCATCATTTGCAGACCGTACTCATCCATGCCCGATGCGTAGATGGCTTCCATCAGGTACTGAGCACCGTATACGGAGCAGGCCATGCCCCGACTCTTGATGTACTCGCCGACGGATTTTTTGTAGTCATCGGGCACCAGGCCAAAGGCCAGCGGGAACATGTTGGCGTGGATGGAGCTGTGATCCGTCCCTTCCCCGTCTACGTAATAACCCTTTTTGCGGTCCAGCATGGTGTTGTTGACGGCGCGTTTGACGCGGAGCGCGCGCAGCTCGAAGTCGAGTGCATCGTCCGTTTTACCCAGCACGCGGGCGAACTCAGCCATGATGCGCATATTGCCGTAAAACATCGCGTTGATTACGGTATTATTGGGCATGAAGACGAAGCCGTCCCGCTCACCGGTCACTTCCGGGTTGCCCTGCCAGTTGGCGGAGGGCCAGTCGACGATGTCGCGCAGCTTGTCTTTCCGCTCGCCGAAGCCTAGTTTTTTCATGAATTCTGGCGTCACGCGGGTGGAGCTCACCATGTCGTCTTCGCCCTGGAGTTCCACCAGGGTTTTGTGCTTCAGCTCGTCGTAGTACTCCGCAATGAGTTCGGTGTTGCCGGTGTACATATAGTCAGCGTGGAACATCAGCGCTACGTGCAGCTGCCACTCCGTTGGCCAGGTCGGGTATTCCATGAAGTACTCGATGGTGCGGCGGCCAATGGCGTATTCTCGGTCGGTGGCGTAGTGGCTGAGTTGCTGCAGGTAAGCATCGGCTTCGTAGGGGATGCGTTCGCGGTCACCGTCTACGTAGAGGCCGCAAAAAGAGGTTGCCTTCATGCTGTAGCGACACAGCTCCCAGATTTGGTTAAGGATGTCATTGTCGGAGGTGAAGTAGCTCTCGTCGTCGTCCCAGTAGGTGTAGTACATGAGCTGGGTAAAATCACTGCTCTTCAACTCCCCCTTTGCACCTGCGACCTCGCAATATTTAAACGGCATCAGTACCGGAATACTGTCGGGTAGCTGCACCGCCAGGGGCTTCGTGTTGCGGGCATCGGGCACGAGGGGAAGCGTGTACGTATGCGTCCCCTTCATCACCGGAAGCTCAACTTCCTGTGCGCGGATGTGGCCGCCCGGCTCCATATCGATCTTGCCGTCCTTCAGCTTTTCCCCGACGCGGATGGTCAGCGAGCCTTTGCGTTTCGCCGTGTAGGTCAACTCCATGTTGGAGTAGCCGTGCCTGCCAAAATCGGCCAACCAGACGTCGCCGCGCCGTTCAAGCTTTACAGGCTTGACCCGGTCCATCTGAATGATGTTCTCGGTACTCAGGTACTTGCCGCCAACGTCTCCTTTGGCGCCAGCCCCGTCGCTGGAAAGGGCGATGTAGTTGTCGGTTTCCGTATCCACGCCCCGAAATTGCTGCGGCTCGGAGTAGCGAGACAGGCGGTTGACGTCGTCCCAGATGCGGACCTTCCAGAAATAGGTCTTGTTTACGTTGAGCGCGGGGCCCTGGTATTCATTACCAAAGTTCTGGCTGTTGTTGACCTTTTGACTGTCCCAAATATCTCCGTGATTTGCATCAATATTGGCACGGGAAGAAGCGACCAGTACTTGATAGGCCGCCTGGAATTCTGCGCCCGTTGGCACCACCCAGCCGAACTCCGGCGCGGGGTCCCGCAGTACGACGGTGGCGGGTTCACGGATGTATTCGATGGAAAGATCCGTCGGGGCCGCCGAGAAATCATCGCTGTATTGCGCAATCAACTGGTCGCATTTTTTACGTAGCCCCATCAGTGTTTTTGCGTAGGCGGGGTTGGTGGCCAGGTTGTTGACTTCTTGTGGATCTTCACCCAGGTGGTAAAGCTCTTCGGCCCGCTGATCGTCGACGTAGCGGAAGTATTTCCAGTCTTTGGTGCGGACGCCTTCGCTGGGGGGGATTTTGTCGAAGTTCCAAATGTGCTCGATCAGGACGGTGTCCCGATCGGTGAGTTCTTTACTTGTGCCATTCACTACTGACAGTAGGCTCTGGCCCTGATAAGAGGCTGGTTTTTTGGCGCCGGCGAGGTCCAAAATAGTGGCGGGTACGTCAATGTTCAGCGCAAGCTGGTCGCTATCAATGTGCTTCTTCCCGCGCGGGTCCATCAAGATGAGGGGGACGCGGACGGAGTTGTCATACATCAGCCATTTACCGGCCAGCTGGCGTTCACCGAGGAAGTAGCCGTTGTCACCCATCAGGATGATGACGGTATTGTCCGCCACGCCCTGCCGTTCGAGTTCTTTGCGCAGTTTGCCGATCTCCAGGTCGATACCGGAGAGCATCCGGTAGTACCCCTTCACGCTGTGTTGATATTTCTCGGGCGTGTCGTAGCGCCAGGTCCAGCGGAGGCGGTTGAAGCCATCGCGGACGGGTTTTGGCAACAGGTCGAAGTATTTTTGGGCGCCGAGCGCAGGTGCAGGGATGGTAGTAGAAGCAAGGAGAGGGGCCGTGGTCTCTTGCCAGAAATACTGGTCTTCTGCCGGGTCGTGTGCGTGTGGCGCACTAAAGCAGAGCTGGAGGGCAAAGGGCTTTTCTTTTCCTGCGTTTTCTTTGATGAAATCAAGGCCTTGTTGGCCGGTGTAGCGCGTTAGGTGGACGGTGTCTCCGTCGATTGTTTTGTGAAAGTAGCCGCGCTTGTCTTTAAAGGTGTTATTGCGGTCGTAACCGTCGTATTCGTCGAATAGGTCGGCTTGTTTTTGGTAGCGAATACCATACTTACCATAAAAGCCGGTGTGGTAGCCAGCATCGCGTAGCACCTTGGGGTAAGCCTGGTCCATATATTCATCCCGGATATCACCCGTCTGAAAATTAAAGCGGTGTGTTCGTTCGTATACACCCGACAGCAGGCTGGCCCGGCTGGCCGCACAAATTGGCGTAGTGACCATGGCGTGGTTGAAATAAGTTCCAGCCTCCGCTAATGCGTCCATCTCTGGCGTATGGATGAGCTCGTTTCCAGCGTAGCCGATGGCGTCAAAACGCTGATCATCAGTTAATATAAAAATGATGTTTGGGCGATCGTTCGACTGTGCACTTAACCCCTGAAAAAGGAAGAAAGACAAAAGACAGACGACTAGTTTGGCGGATGTAGTTTGCATGAATGATCTTTAATTGCCGTTGGTTAGGAAAAGGAATAAAGTAATACGGTAGGAGAGAAGATAAAAAAGCAGGGGGCAACATCCGAAAACGGCGACCAAACGATGGACAGTAGATTTCGGGTTGCCCCCTGATCAGATGCGGAATCTAAAATTCGGCACCTATGAAAAACTTAATCGATCAAACAAAAAATAATAGTTCTATAGGGAGGATAACGAGTATTGCAGGTACTACCAGGAATATTGTTTCCTCTTTATTATTCAGTTGTGAAGTAAGGCTTAATATGGCCGGTTTCGGACATAATCCCGGACGTGGTGCCCGACACCGTTATTGAAAATATAGTTGTGGTTGCGTACTTGGGTGCCACGAGCGTTACCCGGTAATGCATCCGCACGGTTAACATTCATCCGGAAACGCTCGTCCCGGTTAAACGATATGATGCCTTCTTCGCCAGGTATCAATGTTTGGAACAGGTAGTCGGTAAGCAGTACCGGTAATGCCTCGGCTCCCTGGTCTACATAGTCATCTACAATGTGGTAGCGAAGGATGGTCCGTAAACGGTCAATACCCGCGTCGTCAAGTTCCGCCAATGAACCAACCCGAAGCAACGCGAAAATTTCTCCTCCTGCGGTAAAGGCTTGGTTTTGGAGCATCAAAAAGGTACGACGGTCGCCGGAGTTACTGTATTCACTTTCCAACCCAGTAAGCGCGATTGCCTCAAGAAATAGGTCGAAATTATTATTATTGACGGCGGAAACGGCGGCATCACTTCTCATCCATTCTAGTACGGTCTGGTCTTCAAAGGTGACCAATTCACCGAGTTCTGATTCGAATTCGAATTTTGGTTGTACCGGTAGGTCACAGCTGGTCACCATGAATAATAGGAGGGCGAGCGCTGACAACCCCCGGAATATGGCAAATGTATTTTGCATGATAATTTAATTTAGAAGAAAAGAAACGGGTGGCGTTGGCTAGTAGCCGGGGTTTTGGGTCAGCTGATCGTTGTCGATCAGGTGCTCTTCAAAAATGGGGAAGATGAGCCGTTCGTTAGGAACCTGAACGATGGTATCAAGTGCTAATTGAACTTTATCCGTCATGCGAAGGTCCCACCAACGATCACCTTCGGCGAAGAGCTCCAACTGGCGCTCATCCAGGATGAAATTTTCGCGAGTATCGGTATCACTACCAAGTTCCTCAGCGGTAACGAGCGGTAATTCTCTAGCGGTACGAATCTGGTTAACCAGGTCGAGGGCCGCATCAGCGTTGTTTAATCGGTTCTCAGCTAATGCCTTCAGCAAGAGAATGCCAGAGTAGCGGTAGACCGATATGTTGGTATCATCATCGTTGGGGGAGAAATTAATCTTAGTATACTTAGCTACGCGTGCTTCTCCGATGGCGCGGTCTTCGCGGCTTTCATAGTAACGGTAGTCTCCGATCAGCGTGTCCGGACCGACAATCACCATTGGCGGCTCAAAGTCAGGGTATTTCTGGCGCCAGAGTGAATCCACAGTAGGGAAACGCTCGATCCACTTGTTTTCTACCTGTGTAGAGATGAAAAATGAGGGGACCCCGGCAAAGAATAGTTCATAGTTTCCAGAGGCACGGGTTCCATCTTCCAGTAAGTCGTAGCGAATGCTGAAGATGAGTTCGGGGCCTTCCTGAAACTGACCTAGGTCACGGTCATTCAGGAAAAGCTTAGTCCAGGCATCACGGTTGGTGACCAAGGAGTATTCATTCAGAGCCATCAGTTTTTCTATCGCTTCGTTGGCTTTCTGATAATCCTTTAGCCACATGTAAACGTGGGCCTGAAATGCAAAAATACTAGCCCTGGTAAACCTAAACTCTCCTGATGGTACGGTAACCAACTCTTCTGCACGTAGCATATCGGGTATGATCACCTCGTTCATGATGGTCTGCCCGTCGGTTTGTGGGCGCAGGAGGTCTTGGTCGAGGCCGGAAACAGCATCGGTGTAAAGCGGCACTCCACCCCAAACCCGGACAGCATCGAAATAGGCATAAGCGCGCAGAGCGTGAGCTTGCCCCAGTAAGTCACCGTCAAATCCAGAGATTTGAGGTATCCGTTCGATGGCCAGGTTAGCCCGGCCAATCATCGAGTACAGATCGTTCCAACGCAAGGTGTTGGTGTTACCCGGAGTAATATTGTTTTCTATGATTTCCAGATAAGCACCGCTTACACGGTCACTGGCAATATGATTGTCGCTGCGGAATTCTCCCCAGAGGTAATGCTTGAGACGATAGGTTTTCTGCATGGCGTCGTAAGCGGCGGCTACGCCACCTTCAGCGTCGCTATTTGTCGTCCAAAATTGTTCGTCACTAACCTGACTGAAGGGCTCCTCGTTTAAGAAGTCATCACAGGAAGAAAAGGCAAAAGGTATAATCAGGAAGGCAAGTGCCATAGGCACTTTATGTATAAATTTCATTGTTTTCTTATTCTCGTTAATGGAAATGGGATACGATAACGGTTCTCAGAAACGTGCCTGAATACCGAAGATGTACTCCGTCTTGCTTGGGTAGCGGAGGTCATCGAAGCCCGGTTGTAGGGGGTTGCCACGTGTACCGAGTTCGGGGTTGAAACCCACGTATTCCGTCCAGGTGATTGGGTTGTTAACCGCTAGATTAACCCGTACGCTCTTCAGCCAATTCAGGTTGCCAATGAGCGATTTGGGCAGGCGGTAACCAAGCCGAATACTACGCAGCTTGACGAAGTCTCCCGAGCTAATCATCTGAGAGCTGGGATTGAGGCGGTTATGAGGGCGGCGGCGATCGAGGCTGGGCCATTCGGTAACATCACCTTGTTGCGTCCAGGCACCCAGGAGGCGCTCGGGGCTTGGGGTACGACCGAAGGTCGCATCAAAGTTTCGGCGTTGGTCGTAGCGACGGTAAATGTCGTTGCCAAAGTTGTAATCGAAGAGGACGGAAAGAGATAGCCCTGAGTAAGTGAATTCGTTGAAGAAGCCACCGAACACATCGGCATAACCATTTCCTACGATTTGGCGGTCTGCGGTATTGATGGTGAAGTTGCCATCAATATCTTCCCAAATGATGTCACCACCACGCAACAAGGTGTTTCCAGCGCGTAGTTGTTCTACTTCACCAGTGTAGGTTGAGCCGTTGAGGCTGTAGTCAACGAAGGCTCCATCGCCGTCGAAATTAGGGGTCAGACGATCACCATTAGGGGTGAAAGCGTTAGATTCATCATAGGCGAAAACGCCCTGGTTGACGTAACCGAAGAAATTGCCAAGCGGCTGTCCTTCCTGGATAATGAAATTACCGCTCTGGAAGCCATCTTCATCCGCCAGTTCAAGTACTTCGTTCTTATTGGTGGCGATGTTGAAGCTGGTAAACCATTTGAATTTGCCGGTATTAATCGGTGTGCCACTGAGCGTCAGTTCTACACCACGGTTCTCTACCGAACCAATATTTCTGGTAACCCCGGTAAAACCGGTTTCTTCAGGAAGCGGTACACTGTAAAGGAGGTCATCTGTTGTCTTGCGGTAAACGTCTAAAGTTATACCTGCACGACCTTCGAGGAATTCCAGGTCAACACCGTAGTTAAGCTGCTCCGTTGACTCCCAACCCAGGTTAGGGTTGGCCAGTTGTGTTGGAGCAACTCCATTCACACCGTTGTAAATAAACCCAGGGCTATAAAGTAGCTGTGCGTCGTAGTTGCCAATCCGTTCGTTGCCCGTGATGGCGTAGCCCACACGCACCTTAAAGTCTGATATTGTACTGCGTAATTTATCCCAGAAAGGCTCTCCGGAGATACGCCAGCCAGCGGATACCGACGGGAAGTTTCCGTAGCGGTTGTCAGCACCAAAACGGGAAGAACCATCGCGACGAATGGTACCCGCAAGAAGGTAGCGGCCAGCAAAATTGTAGCTGAGGCGGCCGTAGAAAGAGGCAAGTGCATGCCCTTGCCGGGTAGTAATCGTACTTGCGGTATTTAGTTCGGCAACGTTATTGAAGGTCTCGATCAGGTCCGACGCGAAGGAAGTCGCCCGAATCTCTGAAAACTCGATGTTCCATTTTTGAATCTGGGTACCCGCGAGCGCCGTTAAGTTGTGCTTACCAAATGACTTCTTATAAGTCAGGTAGTTTTCCTGCTGGATATCGTGATCCAGGTACTGGCGCTCCCGGCCAGTAGCGGGGTTACCTGGGCGCTGTACGATTATCGGGTCAAATTCGTTATTTTTCCGGAGTCGGAAATTGAGACCCACCGTTGACCGTATGGTTAAATCTGGTGTGATCTTGAATTCAACGAAGTTGAAAAGGTTTGTGCGGAAGTTTCGGTTGTCCCGGCGGGTTTCCAATGCTTCAGCAAGTGGGTTTTGCCGGCCAAAGGTCTCGGGGAATAAATCACCATTGAAGTCACGAACGGGCAGGTAGGCAGGCCGTTCCGCAAGCTGGCGAAATACGGAGCTCTCGTTAAGTCCACTCTGGGTCTCATAGGAAGCATTCAGCCTCGTACCTGCGCTGAATTTTTTGCCGAGATCAAAGTCGACCCTAAGGTTAGTATTGTAACGCTTGTAGAAACTGTTGAAAACAATACCCTGCTCATCGAGGTAGCCAGTGTTCCAGTAGAACCTCGTCTTGCCGCTACCGCCACTCAGCGCCAGGTTGGTCTGGTTGCGAACGGCTGTTTGGGTGAGCAGGTCCTGGATATCAACCTCCTGCTGAAAGCGAAGGCTAAGAGAGTCGGCGCTCGTCGTCACGGGAGCACCGCCGTTACGGCCGGTCTCATGCAACTGCCGCTGCCGCGTGTTGGAGACCGGGATCAACCGGTACATGTTGCCGACGGTAGTGTTGTGGGTAACCTCAACCGAAACGCCAGTATCAGATCCCCTTTTAGTGGTGATGATGACTACGCCGTTGGCAGATTTGGAACCGTATATGGCCGCTGAAGCACCATCTTTCAGGACTTCAATCGAAGCAATACTATTGGGGTCCAGGTTGTCAATGTTATCAAGTTGCTGGCCATCTACAACGTAGAGCGGATTCACACCACCAGATAAAGTAGACGTACCTCGAATACGGATGTCAGATCCTGCTCCCGGGCCACCACCACCGGTGATCTGAACACCAGACAGGCGACCCTGAATAGCGTCGAATGCACTGACCGGAGTGTTTTGGGCAATGTCTTCTGTCTTAATGGAGGCAATCGAACCCAGTACGTCACGCTTCCGTTCCGTTCCGTAACCGATTACGACTACCTCGTCCAGCAATTCAGCGTCACTCTCCATGGTCACATTGATGATGGTTTGGTTTCCTACTTCAACTTCCTGGGTAGCGTAGCCAGTGTAAGAAAACCGAACGCTCTGCTCTCCATTTGGCGATAAGGTAAATGAGTAGTTGCCATCAAGGTCAGATACGACACCACTGGTCGTCCCTACCTGGACGATGCTGACACCAATCAGTGTTTCTCCTTCCGTAGAGGTAACCGTACCCGAAATAGATTTTTGACCAAAGAGTGAACCCGTTAATAAGCACAAAAGACCTAAAAAGGCAAAGCTGTACTTTCGACTGCTTAGTGATCGCCGGCTTCTATTCGCCGACTGTTTTTTTGAATGATTTTGCATGAATTATACTATTGAGTGAATGGACTAAGACTTCAAGATTGATGGGTGAATTCAATACCTGAAACTCTTCTGTGTCATTCAAACAAAGAAGTAAAATGAAAAAAAACTATCCTGTACTGTACTGGAAACCGGCATAGAACCTTCATTTTCTGCCTTTCAAAGACAACTAAAGTGAATTTTATGTGTCAAGGGGACGCAAAATTGAGTTTTTTTGAAAAAAGTGTTTAAACACATGTTCGCGATGCTTAGACGATTATTTTCCAATAATTCTACCGGTTTGAGTACCTCCGATTACCTTTACGAGTATGAGTATCGAACGAGTTAAAATATCTCCTTCAGGCCCTTCACTATCAAGGCTGGTAGCCGGTACCATGACTTGGGGGGAATGGGGAGTAGACTACTCCGCCAGTAAGATGGCTGAGCTTATTGGACATTGCCTCGATCTTGGTATAACGACTTTCGACCATGCGGATATTTATGGGCATTACTCAACCGAGGAAACTTTCGGTGAAGCCCTTAACCAACTCGGCACCAGCGTCCGCGCCCAAATGCAATTGGTAACGAAATGCGGCATTAACCTGAAGACCCACCGTCGGCCGGATATCCGGGTGAAGAGTTACGACAGTAGCCGCGAGCACATCATTGCTTCTACGGAACGGAGTCTGAAGAACTTGCAGACAGACTATATCGACTTGCTGCTCATTCACCGGCCTGATCCGCTCATGCAACCCGCAGAAGTTGCGGAAGCCTTCCAGCAACTGAAAGAAACAGGGAAGGTTCGTCACTTTGGGGTGAGCAATTTTACCCCCAGCCAGTTTGAGCTATTGGCGGATTGTACTTCACTGGTAACCAATCAAGTAGAGTGTAATCCGCTTCACGTCGATTGCCTCTTTGATGGCACTTTTGATCAGTTACTAACAGCGGATATCCGGCCCATGATCTGGAGTCCAATTGGTGGAGCGAAATACTTTAACGGAGAAGGTACCACGGTCTTGCGCTTGCGGGATGCCGTCCAAACGCTCTCGGCTAAGTACGATAATGTTGGGGAAGATGTTGTTCTTCTCGCCTGGCTACTTCAGCATCCGGTTGGCTGTCATCCTGTTCTGGGGACGACCAAACCCGAACGCTTACAAAAGGCCAAACTTGCGCTGGAATTAAAATTAGACCGCCAGGATTGGTTTACTATTCTGGAAGCAGGCCGTGGTCATGAAGTGGCGTAATTCGTAAAATTAATCTATCCATTATGCTCCTGATTCCTGTTCGTGGTCACACCCCAACTTATGGGGAGGACTGCTTTATTGCTGAAAATGCTACCCTGATTGGAGAACTGACGATGGGAGATAACTGCTCGGTCTGGTTCACCGCCGTCATTCGTGCCGACGTGAACGCCATCACCATCGGTGATCGGGTCAACATTCAGGATGGTGCTTGTATCCACTGCACCTACGAGCGGGCGGCGACAACGATCGGTAATGACGTTAGTATCGGTCATCGCGCTATTGTGCACGGCTGTGTTATACATGATTCCGTATTAATCGGAATGGGGGCCATTGTGATGGATGATGCCGTAGTAGAATCTAACGTTATCATTGGCGCTGGCGCGGTCGTTCCTGCCGGGATGCGTTGTGAGGCGAATTCTGTCTACGCTGGCGTACCGGCCAAAAAGATCAAAGACCTTGCCCCGGAGCAGCGGGCGGATACAATTGAGCGGATTGCAGGGGCTTATTTGAAGTATGCTGGTTGGTTTATAAAGTAGTCGGCTCTTCTATTGTATTTTGAAATAAACTTATGTTCTGCAAATGGATTACACTATACTTCATAACTCCGGCGGGTTTCATGGGCATCAATTAAAAGACTACTTTGGTGGAGTTGCGGCGGCTAAAATTATGGGTTTAAGGTATACTTACACTCCATACAATTATCTCGACTTTTTTGGCATCAATGAAGGGGAACCCCGGTCAAGTGTCTTGAAAAGAAGCCTTCCGTTCTTGCACCAGCGAATTTCCGGCCCGTTTTGGGATGGATTTGAGACTTATACGGATTTTAAGAAGTATATGGATAAGGAGCTTGAAAAAAAGCAAAGTGACCGGTTAATTATTTTTGAAAAAGCCTTCAGGGTACACCCCCATCAAGCAAGACAATGGTTTGCGGCTGGGTTGATCGAACGTGATGTGTTTCACGAAATTGTGCAGGAGACAAGTGCAAAGTACCGGCAGAAGCATCAGCTCTTAGCTAAAAAAAAGGAGGGAGATGTGATAGAAGTCGCCATGCACATCAGTCGTGGCGTAGACTTTAATCGGGTTGCCTTCCCTGAGCATTTTGAAAACCCTTACAACGTTAGGTATATGTTTGGGATGGACTATTTCGTCCGTATATATCAACAGGTTAAAAGCGCGATCCAAGATCGAAAAATACACTTTTCAATATACACCGAAGAACGTAATTCGGAGGATATCGTTACTGCGTTCAAAGATAAAGAGGATGTGACTCTTAACGTTGGTTGTAATCGTGGAAAACCCGATAAAGGACTTATTGAGAACATCTTTCGAGCGTTTGTGGAGGCGGATTTATTAGTCAGCTGCAATAGTTCTTTTTCCACGATGGCAGTATTCTTTAGAGGAGACAAGCCTACGATCTACCACCCTCATTTACACATGGATGATCTACCAGAATGGCCCTATCTGAAGACGGATGTTGAGGGTTTTTTTTCAGCAGAACGATTGATTGATAAACTATAAAAAAAACTCTCAACATAGAGAGTTACTGATCCCATACGGGAATGAAAATTCGGCCGTGGTGAATTACGATACGCGTAATTCGTTGCCGCGCAGCGGTCCGAGGGTTCTTGACGACTACCAATTGATTAAGGTTGGAATTCGCTCAGTGGTTACGCTAAATACTGGTTTATTTGGCAGGTGTTGTATGTTCTTTCAGACCATTTTGGGAAAGGTATATCTTAGAAAGAGGCTTTTCAATCAATAAGAAAGTTATTGTTGATACAGCTATTGTAATCGCCAAAAAAAGATAGATTTTGAGCTCCTGAGGTATTAGTGCCCTGTCAACATAGGACAAGATAGGAAGATGGAACAAGTAAGCGCTAAAGCTGATTTTCCCTAAGAATCGTAAAGGTGTAATGCTAGCTAATTTTTTCAGCCAACCGTAACCATATGTTGTAGACAATAATACGATCGCCCACAAGACAGCGTATGGAGTGTAAAAAAGAGGTAAATGTAGATTAAAAGTAAAGCCAAAAACTTTTTTAAAGTAATAAGGTACCGTCAAAAGGATAGCGAAAAAAGAGGCGAACCCTACAATATCTATTTTTTTTGACCCCGCATATATTGAAATGTTATTTTTATAGAGGAGTTCGTAAACTGAAATAGAAGTTCCAACCATAAAAATGGGTAGAAATCGAAAAGTTGAGATCGATGAGAACTTAAGAAGTACTCCCGAAAAGACAGAAAGGGTAATGATTGACAGGAAAAAAAATAATATTTTGTTCTTTTCCCACTTAAAGTACTTATGACAAATCCACATTATGAATGGTGAAATTAGATAGTACTTAAACTCAACGGGGATTGACCAGTATATTCCTTTTCCTTCTACCAAGAAAAGATGCTTCAGAACATCTTTAAAGCCATTAATGACAGATTTTTCCCCAAAGGAAACTAGTAGCCAACTAACAAGTAGAGAGAGGAAAAACAGTGGGAAAATTCGCAGAAACCTTCTAAGAAGATAATTCGTCCAATAATAGAAAGAAAATTTGTTTGACATGAACGCCAAGGCAATTTGGCGATCTAGTAAGTAGGCAGATAATACAAAAAAAAGATAGACACCCATTTTCCCAATTCTCCGAAGGTCGAAAAATTCGTGGATGAATATGTCCTCATGACTGGAGTGAGAAAGTAGGACCAAAAGAACAGCTATGCCCCTTAATCCATCGAGAGACTTATTGTACAACGGTTTGTTGTCGGTAGAAAAAAAAGCCTGGTTTATGTTTTTTAACATATGGTCATTGTGAAAAGCGTATGGTCACGATCATAGTATCATCCAATAATGTTTCGTGTAGGTCAAATTTGCGGATGAGACTTCATCTAATCTTAATCCTCTGGGCTGCTTACGCTATTCTTTTTGTCTTATTTTTTTGCCAGAAAGCTGATTTTAGACGTGCTCAAAAGAATATTCATTGCTCCGGAGGAATAACTTTGTTGTGTTCCATAATGAGTAAGGTTAAATTATTATACTACTGTATGCTTTATTACCGATTTTGAGCTGGAAATTGGATGTAAAGTCGTAAATTTGAGGAGTTGTAATTGGTTCAACAAAATACTAAAAATTTAAGTGTTGAGCTATGCCTTCAGAGCCATAAATGAAAGGTAATAGAAAATATGAAATTTAACAAAATTGTATTAGTCGATGAAACGGGATTGAAAAGTTGGGCTATTGAAGAATTGCAGAAGTTTTCACTAGCGAAAATAAGTGTTTATAGTGGCTACCCGAATACAGAGGCCGAGTTGGTGAAAAGAATCGGAGGTGCTGAATGTATGTTTGTTTCATGGCATACTCAAGTCACGGAAACAGTGATGAAGAGCTGTCCGAATCTCAAATATGTTGGCATGTGTTGTAGCCTATATGATGAATCATCAGCTAACGTAGATATAAAATACGCGAATGCAAATAATATTGTGGTTAACGGTATCCGAGATTATGGAGATGAAGGGGTGGTAGAATTTGTTCTCTCGGAATTGATAAGGCTGCTAAAGGGGCTGGGAGAGAATCAATGGAAAAATTCACCGGTTGAATTAACTAACCGGAAAATTGGAATAATAGGAATGGGGGCCACGGGTAAAATGCTTGCTAAAGCTTTATTAGCGTTCCAAGTGAATGTGTATTACTTTGACCGGAATAGAGGGCTAGATGTAGAAGAAGCAGGAATCATATATTTGCCGCTAAGGCAATTACTCTCTTCGTGTGAAATTGTATCGACCCATCTCCCAAAGAATACCAGATTGATAGATGGCAATCTTTTTTCTGACCTTGGAGAAGGTAAAATACTGATCAATACTTCCTTGGGTTTGACCTTCGATAAAAGTAGCTTTTTAGAGTGGATAGAAAGGGTTGGAAACTATGCTATTTTTGATGATTGTGGAGTGTCAGGGCATTATGATGATTTTAGCAAGTACAGTCAAATCGTAACAAATGATAAAGTAGCAGGATGGACAGCGGAGGCAAAAGAAAGATTGTCGAAAAAAGTAATTGAGCAATTACAGAAGTACAATTAGGTGTAAAGACAGTAGTTAAATTTACCTATGGAAAAGCCTACCAATTTTTTCAGCGCATTAAGATTTCCTGGGCGTTTGCTAAAGGCAAAATCCTTCGTCTTTATTGTTTCGGCTCAGCGCTCAGGGTCTACCTTATTAAAGGCACTTTTGGCGGTTGCGCCTGATGTTTCTCATCTGCCAGAGGTTCCTTTTCACCTCTACGGGAGTCGTTCTGCATGGCAGTTGAAGACGCTATCTGATAAGCCCATTATTGTTTTGAAAAAGCCATCGTGGCCAGATGAGTTCAACTACCCACAGATACCTTCCATAGGGCCACAGAAAATCTTGTTACTAATTCGGCATCCCTACGAAACACTTGTTTCAACCGGTAAAATGTATGAAGCAATGGATTCGGATTTTTGGCAAAAGTGGGACTATGAAAATATGCTGTATGACTACTGGTTGCCTACCTATGAAGGAATATTGGCCCGGAATCTACAACTTCAGCCAAATGTTTGTATCATTCGTTATGAAGCCTTAGTGAGTAAACCAATTGAGTATACTTCAGAGCTATTTCGATTTATTGGTAGTAAGCAAAAAAAAGGAACAAATACTTACCTGAAGCGATCAGAAAACTGGACTTTTATGAAGGACGACGGTAGCGATCGGATTAATTCTTTAAAGGTTCAATCCAATCTCCTGCCAAGAGATAATGAGCAGTTACTTAATTTGTTAAGGAATGAGCCGCGTGTTTCTGCTGTGTTAAGCCAATATGGGTACAAACTTGATGAAAATAATAAAGCGATATGATCTCTTACCCTCATCGATGTATTTTTATTCATATCCCAAAAAATGGAGGCGCAAGTATTGAACGATTAATCTGGTCAGAAAAGGAAAGGACCGTAGATAACCTTTGGATGGGGATGATATCGAGTCAGCGAAATAAGTATCAGACTGGTGCGCTACAACATTTATTTGCTCGTAACGTCATGAAAGAAGTGGGCGAAGATGTCTATAACGATTACTTCACCTTTTCTATGGTTCGAAACCCTTGGGACCGGGTTGTGTCCCAGTACATCTATCTGTTTAAAAGACCTAGTCTACAAGCGTTTTTGGGAGCCGATCACAAAACCTCTTTTCCTGAGTATCTGGAATTGATTGCCCGGAAGCCCCACGTGCATTGGCAACCTCAATACTTGTTCCTGACCGATGATGCAGGGAGTTCTATCGTAGATTATATCGGCCGTTTTGAAGATTTTGAAACGTCGATAAAAGAGATGATGATTAGAATTTGTGGAGAACCAAAACGCCCGAATGGTGATCCCCTTAATATTCCACACGTGAATAAGAGTAAAAGAGTTGGTTATTGGATGTATTATGACGACGAGACCAGGAACGCAGTTGCCGAACTGTATAAAGAAGATATTCTGCGATATGAATACACGTTTAATGAGTCAGCTTACCGTACCCGGTCTAAACAATTACCATTTCCCGTGAGCCGTGAAAATCCTGATTCTTTGACGCGTCGTCTGGTTAGGAAAGTCAAAAAAAAGTTTTCGTGGTAAAACCTTGCAGACGTTGTTGCTCTGCGGAGCTGTGCAGACAATAATGACAGATATAATCAGCGGATATTTTAAGTGGTACTGAGAACCAGTCTGTTTCTTGAATCAGAATCGATTTTCCCAATGTGTCGATTTGTTTCGCATCGAGATAGAACCCACGACCATCAGCTTTCATTGCAGCCTCCTTTTTCGTCCAAACATCAAAGAATTTAATATTTCGCACCTTACCTATGCCAATATGATTAGCTTCCTGCGGCGTGAAGACCCGACTAAATTCCAGTGGTTCGATATCTCGGACCTTCTCAATATCAATTCCTATTCGGGGGGCGTTCGTTAATGCTGCGATCACGATACCGTCAGAGTGGGAAATGTTGAAATCTCCGGGAACGTCGATTGATGGCCGACCGTATTGATCCGAATTGTAGGTGGCTAGTCGCCCGGGGGGGATTCCATTCATGATGAGGAGCTGCCTTAGGAGTAGCTTCCCAAGCAGGCCCGCCTGGCGGTCCTGCCAACGAATATATCTTTTAAAACTGCCGTGGAATTGTTCTGGAAGTAGTTTTTCAAGACGAGAAAATAGCTCCGGAGAAAGTTGTTCGTTGTTTGAGATGTAAATGATATCAACCATTATTTTAAATTGACTGCGTGTTTTTTTTAACCGCAGTATTTACCAAGTCAATTAAGCGTTGGCGGACCGGTTTTGAGTAGCTCCTTTCTCGAGCGTTAGCTACTTTTTCTTTATAGATAGGATTATTAAGTACTTCGCTTATGTCCTGATGAATTAAAATAGGTGTGGTTTTTTTGCGGTCGCCCATTACCCCCAATTGATGATAGGCCATGCGAACGGCGCAACCATTCTGGTCGTATTTTTCTCCAGAATAGAGTACCATAGGCACCTCGCAGATAATGCATTCGTTGATGGTGTTGATGCCCGCATGGTTCAGGGAACAATCCGTGTGCCGTAAGACCTCAAGTTGAGGTAGCCAGGAGAAAATGAATGTGTTGTCGGGAAGTTCCTGTTGACGGAGTTGGTCTGGATGGCCACCTAATGCGATGACGAGTATCCAGTTCGGTTCATGTGCGCAAGCCTCAATTACCTTCTGCAAGAAATTACCGTTTCCCCCGGCCATCGTACTGACCGAGCAATAAATCAGTTTAGAGCCACTGACTTGCTTCTTTGCGTAAATTTCCGACAGTTTATTCTTAATACTTGGAAGATCAGGATGATAATCTTGTCTCTTTTCAAAGACCATTGGACCGAGGTAATGGTGGTTAGCCGGGATTTTATGTGGCAACTCTAACGTTTCATCGGTAAAATGAAGAATGGGAATTCCGGTAAAAGTAAATGGGCTTGGCCAGTTGTAATATTCAAGTGAGCTAAGGGGGAAACCAATCTGATTAGCATAGTACAGTAATAAGCTCCTCCGGTCAGTTCCTGCAGTAAGTACTCTACGTTTCAGGTATAGTTTTCGAAACTGTTTTTGGCGTTGCCGCCAGCTGTCCTCAATCTTTTCATTATCAACCTGGGGTATCATTAAGGTAGAAATCAAAGGAAGCCCCTTAGCATACTGTCCGTTGAACCACTGACTTATAAGTAGTAAAGGATGCCCCGAGACGTAAGTGGTGAAAATGTACTCGTGGCACTCGATATCAATCAGGACAAGGTCTGGTTGGAGAGTATCGAGCGTTTTAAGGAATGGTGCTTGCCCAAGCTGTTCAAGTCCTATTGCCCGACGTTTTTTGGCGTTAATGTAGGTAGAAAGCAAGGTTGAAATACGTTTCAGGATGTCTCCTCCAGGAGTTGGGGGGGCTACGGGGTCCTTATGCCACTGCGCGAGAGGTAAATAACGGAAGCCTTGCTTTTCTACTTTTTCCTGAGTATCTAACAAGGTGGTATAAGTAACTCCGTGTCCTTCTGCTTGTAAACGCTGTATCAGCTCGAAGGAGGAATTAAGAATGCCGGAAAACCCAGAGCAGATTAAGAGGATTTTTGCCATCATATTTTTTCTTGGAGGTGAGCTTCGATGGCTTCTGCCAGCCGGTTAACGGCTGGCTCCTTGAAAAAATCGTTATGGTCGGCTATTACCGTAACGGTCTTCAGCCGATTTCCCGATAGCCGGTTCCAAGTGTCCAGGTGCCGCTGGCGAACGGGCATGGCTGCAAACTCAGAACTGCGGATTAGTAATACCTCTGAGTCAATATTTTTCCAGATATACTTTTCGTAGAGCGGTACGTATTTGTCCTTTATTTGATTTACTTTACGCTCTTCCCTTAGCTCACGGGGCAAGAGCGAGGTTGGCAGATAATCCAGTTGGAGAGTCGTTTTAAGTTGCCGAAATTGTCCTTTAATTAAACGACCAGCAAACCACTTTAATCGCCTTTTCTTTCTGCGAAAAAGGATTATCTTGTCTAGCTCTTCGAGCAGTGGTGCACTGTCAACTACGAGCATTACAGGAGGTGGTTGACCTTCTGCCCGAAGTAGATGACACAATTCAACACAAACAGCGGCACTAAAGCAGTAAGATAAAAATAAGTAGGGCCCATCGGGCTGGACCTGGCGAATCTCCCGGAGGTAATGCTTCGCCATCTCCTGGATACTCGTATGAACGGCGTCTTTTTCGTCTAGGCCAGATGGCTGGATAGCATAGACTGGTCGGTCTTTATCAACTAATTTGGAGAACGAATGATAATAAAATACGTGGCCCATGCCTGCATGAAAACAGAATATGGCCGGTTTGGAACCACTTGCCTTCAAGGGGACGATGGTTGTCCAGGCTATGGTCGTTTCAGCATCAATTAAATTGGCCAGCTCGCGGACGGTCCGATGCTGAAGGATCGTTATGGGGGGGAGTGTTTTATCAAATGCAGTCTCGATTCTAGCGAATAGTCGGATAGCAAGCATCGAGGTTCCTCCGGAGTGGAAAAAATCATCCGTTACGCCAATGGGTGATAAACTGAGCAGCTCTTCCCAAAGCCTCGTCAGTGTTAGCTCCGTAGGAGAGTTCGCTACGGCAAAACCGTCAGCCGCACGTTCCTGGCTGGCCTCTACTCGGAAAGGTTGGGGTGGGGCAGCCTTAAGCCCAAGGCGAATCTCTGGTATTGTTTTTTGCAACAATTCAGAAAGGTTTTGGAAAGCTTTTACGTATTCGGTAAGAAGCCATTGAATGGTAGCCTCTGATACTTGCAGAGGATCATAGCGGAAGGTAAACGTTAAGCCATTCTGTGGCTGGAGCATAACCACAAGGGGGTGGGTACTGGTCAGGTCACCCGAAAAATTACTTACACTAATGCCTCCGCCGGATAGGTCTGTCCAGGGGTAATTTTGTAGAAGTAATAGGTGATCAAACCGTAAAGTATTCGGGGCCAGGCCTGACCATTCGGTGATCTCTTCTATGCTTGCGAAGTCGTGTTTTATTCCTTCCAGATTATTGGCCTGCAATTCCTGGAGCCATTCTAAGACTGCCCGGTCGCCTTGCGGGCTAACCCGTATCGGAATGGCGTTGGTAAACAGGCCGGCCATCTCTTGGTGACGGGGAATATCGGGCGTCCGGCCGGAAACCGTCGTGCCCCAAAGGACATCTTCGCTTGAAAATAGCTGACTCAATAACAGTCCCCACAAACCTTGAGCTACGGTATTCAACGTAAGACGGTACTCACGAATGGAGGAGAAAATATTGGAAAAATCTTCCGTCGAAATACATCGCTCTTCTATCCTTAACTCAGCACCTGCGGCCGCGCCTGACCCCAATAAAGTTGGAGAAGAAAAGCCGTCTAAATGTTTTTTCCACCAAGTGGATGCAGCAGTTCTATCCTGCTTTTTCAACCAGCTAACGTAGTGTTGAAGAGAAGGGAGGGTAGGGAGTTGAATGACTTTTTCCTTTACTTCCGCTTCATAATGGGTGAAAACATCCCGCAGGACAACACCCGCTGACCAGCCATCGAGGAGCAAGTGGTGGCTCGTCCAGAGAAACTCGTGAAGATTGGGCGCGGTTTGAAAAAGCATCAACCTGTTCAACGGAGCTTTGGTTAGTTCAAACTTACGATCAGAATCCTCTGTTTTGAAATCGGAAATGATTTTTTGTTGATCATGAGGGGGCAGGTCGGTGAGGTCATTAAGGGGTAAGGGAAGACTAGCCTGGGGGCGAATTACTTGCACGGGTTCTTTCATTTTTTTCCAATGAACGGAACTACGTAATGCCGGATGACGCTTTAAAACATATTGCCACGCCCGCTCGAACGCTTCCCGGTTTAGTTGACCTTCCAGGCGACAACTCACCTGGATGATGCCCTGGTCTTTAACTTCTGCCAGGCTATGGAAAAGTAGGGCCCGTTGTAAATACGACAAGGGAAGAATACTCTCTATTTTTAGGTTCTTTGTGGACATGGCTATAGATCAATTTGGTCCATAAGGTTATCAAGGTCATCCTGACTTAGGTCGGCTTCCGGAAAATCAGAAGGTGTAAAAGTCTCCTCCTCCTGCTGGAGACAATGTGCCATAATTTGGCGGATAGCCTCCAGGTAGTCTTTCAATAGGCTTTCCATCGTTTTTCGGGCAAAAGCAGCTTTAGCATAAGCCCAGTTGACGCTTAGCTCTCCTTCGAAAATACCGATGTTGATTTCCCAGATCAAATGGCGTTCACTTTGCTCCGCTCGTAACCCTTGCTGCAACATCTGCCAGTTTCTACCATTGCTGGAAGTGGTGTTCATCCGGCCAAGATAATTGAAGAGCAGTGGGGGTTGGTGGGTCAGGTCATGCTTGCCGAAATGCTGAAGAGCACCATAGCTCAGGCCATTGTTAGGGACCCGCCGCAGGGCTTCTTTTACGCTAATAATGGCATCCTGCCAACCAGCTTTACCCGACAGCGTGATGGGGTAGGTTGAGGTGAACCAACCTACAGAACGGGTGAAGTCGATGGCACTTTCCACTGCTTCTCTTCCATTATGTTCCAGACTAAGATGCAGCCGATCAGCCTTGACGGTGCTGAGCAAAGCGACCAGTAACAGATCTTGGGTAGCAGTGTTATACGCTCGGTGAGCATCCTTGAGCAAAGGAGCTGTTTCTTCGGTCGAAAGACGGGCGCTGAGCCTTTCGGTGTCGCTTTCGGTAACAGGAAGCGAAAGATCGAAGGCACTAGGTAGGTTGACGTGGTCCTGAGCTTTCCAGAAAGCAAGGTCAGCTGCAAAACGACCATCTTGCGTCATTTTTTTCAATGCGCGGGACCAGGTGGAATAGGGCGCGGTCGCAGGTGCAAGGCGAGGCTTGACGGCAGGGAAGGGCTCGCCTAAAAGTTGCTGAAGATCCTCAGCAATAATACGCCAGGATACCACGTCAATGATGAGGTGGTGCGCAACCAGTACTAATTGGCCCAACTCGCCGGGCCGTGGTTCGAACCAGTAGCTTTTTAGTAGAGGAGCGTTGGAGAGTGCGTACTGTCTTTGCTGGTTGGTCAGGTAGGTTTCTATGGCGGACATACTGTCGTCCTCGCCCAATGATCCGGCTGGTACGATGACGGTTTCATGAGGTGAAGCCGTGTCGGGTAGGGTTGCTCGCCAGCTTCCCCCGTCATCTTGATAGAATTGTTGCCTCAGGCCCGAGTGAATGACCGTCAAAGCATCAATGGCAGCATTGATGGCTGAAGAAAGGGTCGTTGCCGGCAGTGGAAAAAGGGTTGCCTGGTTCCAATGATGCGGCGCAACGATATGTTTGTCAAAGAACCATTGCTGAATTGGCAGCAAGGGGAAATCGCCGGTAGTAACCTCTTGTATGGCTGCACTCGATGCAGCCTTCGTGAACAGGGCCAGTTCTGCAATCGTCTGCTGTTCAAAGAGAGCTCTGGGGGAAAGCTGGAGGCCGGCCTTCCGTGCTCTGGCAACGATTTGAATACTTAGGATAGAGTCCCCGCCGACTTCGAAAAAATTGTCATTGATGCCGATCGTTTCGAGTGATAGTGTTTCTCGCCAGATATCGAGTAATGTGGCTTCTGTGGGGCTAAGCGACCTTGTCGGATCGGCGGTAGCCATAGGACTTACAGTTGGTGAAGGAGGCGGAAGCTTGCCCTGATCAACTTTACCGTTGGCCAGCCGGGGGAAACTATCTAGTGGCAGGAAAAAGGCCGGAACCATGTGCTTGGGCAAGCTTACTTTTAGGGTATTTCTTAGTTGCTCCTTGTCAACGTATTCATCGGATAGGTAGTAAGCGAGTAGGCGCTGTTGGCTTTCGTCTACTTTAACCACAGTGGCTGAAATACCTGGGTATCGTAGGATGGCTTCCTGAATCTCCCCTAGTTCTATGCGGTATCCCCTAATTTTTATTTGATGGTCGGCACGGCCCAAAAACTGCAGGTTCCCGTCGGGCAACCATCGGGCGCGGTCTCCCGTCCGATAAATGCGTTCCCCGCTACTGAAAGGGTCGGGGAAAAAAGCAGCCTCCGTCAGGTCGGGGCGCTTCCAATACCCTTTTGTTACTCCCTTTCCCCCGATGAATAGCTCGCCCGCTACCCCAATGGGGCAGAGTGTTTTTTGACTTCCGCTCAACACATAGGCTTTTGCATTGGGAATGGCGCGACCGATTGGGACCGGCCCTCCGTCAATGGGAGTTTTTACTTCATAGGCCGTACACCAAACACTTGCCTCCGTTGGGCCATATTCGTTGAAGAGTTGAACGGAAGGCAAGATGGAATGATGAAGGCGGGTCAGCGTTGACGGGCAGGCTTCGCCAGCAACAATAACCGTTTTAAGGGCGCTTAATTTTTTTTCATCAGTAAATCGCAAAATGGTATCGTAGAGCGTAGGTAACATTAGGGTATGCGAGACGTCTTCATCCGCAATGAGGCTAGCTAATGCTTCGAGGTCTTGTTCAACCCTACGGGGAGCAAGAACGAGTTTTGCTCCAGTCGTCAGAGCCCAAAAAATACCTGCTACGGAGCTGTCAAAACTAAAGGAGGATAATAGCAGAAATGCTGTTGGCTGAGTGGGGTAGTAATGGTGCCTGGCCAGCGTAGAGTGTACGAGGTTGGCGTGGCTAACCATAACCCCCTTTGGTTGGCCAGTGCTACCGGAGGTATAGATCATGTAGGCCATGTCCTCGGTGCCAGCTTGTTGAATATTAGTCTTTGCACCTGCGGTTGTGCCCTTCTGATCTGTTTGGTCTAAGAGAAGAATTCTGTCCCGGTAATGGGAAGGGAGCTGATTAGCTAATGCGGTTGTCGTTAGCATTAGATCCGCAGATGCGTCTTTGATCAGGTAATCAATCCGATCTTGTGGGTATTCGGGGTCAAGAGGTAAATAAGCTCCGCCGGCTTTGAGAATGGCCACTATACCAATTATCATTTCGAGGCAAGGGTCTGTATAAAGACCTACCATCTTATTTGGCTCAACCCCTAAACTGCGAAGTTGTCCGGCCAAACCATTCGCCCGCTCTTCGAGTGCGCCATAGGTGAGTTGTTTTCCCGCATAAGCTGCGACTACTTCCTCTGGCCTCGACCGCGCAACCTGGCTAATAAGATCATGGATTCGGCTGCCGTCCGGAAAGGGGACTTCGACATTGTTCCATTCCGTCATTACGGTGTGCTTCTCGGCCGGAGAAAGCATGTTTATTTCCTGAACGGTCAAACCGGGGCGGGTGCTGATATCCGTCAGGATTTGCAGGAAATGGCCCTGCATCCTGTCAACAGTGGATGCCTCAAAAAGGTCCGCCGAGAATTCGAAAGTGACGGAAAGTTGTTCTCCCTCATCCGCTACATATAGGGTCAGGTCAAATTTAGTGACACCGGTGTCCAGAGGTACGGGGTTAAGATGTAATTCCGGACTAAAAGAGGCTGCTTCCGGTTCAACGTGCAGGATGAACATCGTCTGAAATATTGGGTTGACGCCAAGTTCCCGTGCGGGGTTGATTTCATGCACAATATCTTCGAAGGGAACATTCATGTGGGCGAACGCTTCCATCATGTTTTGCCGGGTGTTCTGCACCAAAGTAGAAAAGGCCGAATTCTCGGTGAAATCAGCTTTCAGGGCAATGGTTTCATTAAAGAAACCGATGGTTTCTTCCAGGCGTTGGTTCTTCCGATTAGAGACGGGTGTACCAACGGCGAATTCTTGCTCTCCAGAATATCGGTGGAGTAAAACCTGATAGGCTGATAGAAGGTAAACGAAGAGAGTGACATTATTTCTCCTTGCGGCATCTTTCAAGGAAGTGGAGAGCTCAGGAGAAATCGTTGTCTTTCGGTATCCTCCCCGATAAGATGGGGTGTTCGGTCGTGTCCGATCGTAAGGTAGTGCTAGAAGCGATGGGAGGCTAGCAAGTTTTTCTTTCCAATAAGCTAAGTCGACGCTGGGAACAGTAGCCTTTCCTGAGTCTGAGAAATAGGTAGGATATTGTACCTCAACTGGAAGAAGAGATCCGCCTTTATACCGCTCAGATAGTTCTTCGCGAAGAACACGCATAGACCACTTATCCGTGATAAGGTGATGCATCACGATTAATAATAAGTAATCGCCTTGATCTTTTTTTAGTAGGAGTAGCCTGCTCAATGGCCCTTTTTGAAGGTCGAAAGGAGCGTTAGCTATTTCGAGACACCGCTTCTTTGATTCGGTTTCTTTTGGCCCGGTCGGCAAGTGAGCAAGATCATGAAACAGAAATTGGAAGGTTGGTTCAGTATGTACTATTTGCCGGGGAATACCGTCGAGGTTCCTAAACGAGGTTCGTAAAATATCGTGCCTGGCAACGATATCCCGATAAGCTTGTTGAAGTTTATCGATGTTCAGGTCGCCCTTTAGCTGATACGTTTCGGCATAGTGGTAAAAGGGGTTGTCGGGGTTTAACTCTTGTAGTAACCAAAGGCGCTGTTGGCCTGGGGAAAGGGAATACGATTCTGGGAAGTGTTCCGTCTTCTCATGCACCCCGATCGCCATTGGCGCAGGTGTAGAAGAGGTTGAAGAAGCAAGCTGTTTAGCTTTGTTCTTACGGTTAAGCCAACGCTTTAGGGGGGATTGTTTACTCATGTCGAATCTACTGCTATTGAGAAAGCGGACTAGGCAAAAAGACTTTTGATCGCGTCTAATGTATCCCAGACAATTCGGCCCGCTCTTAATTCAACATCGAAAGCCCTTTCAGCAAACCAATACATCGAAACCATAATGAGAAGGATAGAACCTCCGATCAGGATTGCCGGCTTATAGATTTTTGTTTTGCGGAGGAAGTACAGAACAGGGAAAATCAGACAAATGATCAGAACCTGCGCCAGCTCAACGCCTAAGTTGAAACCTAGCAAAGAGAGTGTCATAAATTCTCCTCCCAACCCTACATCACCTAATACACTGGCGAAGCCAAATCCATGAAAGAGCCCAAACACAAAAGCAATTCCAACTGTTTCATTTTCCCGAAATGGTTTAATGTTATGGATGGCAGCCAGCGCGATTGACAAGGCAATCAGTGCCTCTACCAATCTGCTGGGGAGGCTGATAATCTCAAGTGCAGCCAAGCTAAGGGTAATGGTATGTGCAATTGTAAAGAAGGTGACAATGCGCAACACATAGATGAAAGCAGGTCGAAATGCTTCAACCGGCTCCCAACCAGCCAATATTCCAGTAGCTCCCTTCTTACGCTGCACCACCGCTGGTAATAAAAGAGCGATTAAAAACAGGATATGATCTAAGCCGATATAGATGTGGTACATGCCGCTCCTGACCATCGCAACAAAGCCTTTCCAGATTGAATCATCCGTTAAGTCTAGCTGATGCGTACCGTCCCCAGGGGAAAATATGAGACTGACCATGGCTTCATTATTGAAGATGCCTGCTTTCCAATTATAAGCCTGGACAAGCTTATTTCTGTGTTTGGGTTTCAAGTCATATATAACATCATAGCGAACCTCCAGATCATCTGGTATTTTCTCCGTGTTGCTGAGTTGAAAGCTTAGATTGACATAGTACCCATAGCTCACAGGAAAAAACGTTATCGTCGTGAAGCTTACTTTATGATCTCCATAGACTGACTTGAAGTGGCTCCGATCTACTAGATACTCATGTATTTGTGGTAGATATGGTACTATCTCCTCTTCCGTCATTCCGTCTTTCAGGTCCAAATTCAACGCTGTATTGAGGTCCGCTACGGTCAGCGTATACATTCCTTCGATGTGGTCAGCGTAGACTTTTAAAAAGATATAGCTCTCATCCGCCATATGAGCCTGTACTTTATGTACGCTCAAAAGAGAGATCAGTAATAATAACGTAATCCTTAGGGTACTATAGTGGGTAGTAAATTTGGTCATAAAGCAATGTGGTATGAGTGATTTTCAGTAGCTAATTTAGTCGTGCAAGCTGTCTGAATTCAGTGTTTTTGTCAAGAAGTGTGTCGTAGGTTCCCGAGGCTATAATCTTACCATCCTGTAGCATATGGATCACATCAGCATGGCGTACCGTAGCAAGCCGGTGGGCTACTAATATCAGGGTAAGATTTTTGGTGTTTTCTTCGAGTGATTGCAAAACCTGACGCTCAGTAAGATTGTCCAGTGCACTAGTCGCTTCATCCAGAATGAGTACTTCCGGCTTCCGGTAAAGTGCACGGGCCAGGCCGATCCGTTGTTTCTGCCCACCACTTACGCGCGCGCCACGTTCCCCTACAGTTGTGTCAAAGCCATCGGGCAATTCCTGGCTAATAAAGTCATAAATGTTTGCTGTTTTAGCTGCCTGATGGAGAAGGTCATAGTTGATGTCATCGACACCGATGGCTATGTTGTTAGCAATGGTGTCGTCAAAGAGTACAACGTCTTGTGGCACATAGGCAAGTAGCTGCTGCCACCCAGGGATTGTGTTAGCGGTCAACAGTTCATCGTCTATTTCGACTACACCAATTTGTGGGCGTAATAGCCCTACAATCAGGTCAACAATGGTTGACTTTCCAGAGCCAGTACTACCGATGAAGGCAACCGTTTGGCCTCTTTGAATATTAATGTTAATATCCGTTAGGGTAGGGCTTGCTGCCGTCTCGTACTGAAAAGTGAGATTTCTTAAAGTTATCTTTTGACGGAAGGTAATGGGGATAAAGGTCCTGGAAAGAAATGGAGTACTGCCATTGAGCGGGTGGTTCATGTCTTCATGTAGCTCGTCCACAATGTTAGCGTTATGACGAAGCGTTGATGCGGCAGTAAAAACCCCCTGAATGGCAGGTAACATTTTTATACCGGCAAGCGCATATAGTGTAAGCATCGGGAGCGCTTCCAGTAAGCCCTTTTCAGTGAAAACGAGATAGACAGTTAGTGTGATGAGACCTCCAAACGCAATGATTTCTACTACCATACGAGGGGCAGCCGTTATTAGAAAAACCCGGGGCTGAATATCGGAATGTTCTCTTGCCGCTGCTGAAAACCGTTGATGAAAGTAGCCTTCAATCTGATAGACAATGAAGGCTTTAATGCCCGAAAAAAGCTCAAGTAAAGAACGATACCGGCGCACATTTGCTGCTATCCTCTTCTCGCCCAGATTACGGAGTTCTTTTCGCCTGAAAAGATAGATGCCAATAAAGATAGACGCCAGTAAAAGCAAAGTAGAAATTGCCAACAGAGGGTTAACAACTGTGAGGAGTACAAAGAGCACTAGCATCAAGGTCACCTTAGAAATCAGGCTCTGGATTGGAATCAGCACCCCGGTTGTGAAAGTGTTAATCTCCTGTAAGACTTTTACCTTTAGTTCAACGGAGTTTTTGCTAAGAAAAAAGCTGTAGCCACGACTTAGGTACAAGGCCAGCAAACGAGAACTAAGGTGGTGGGATATGCCCCAAGTTACTTTTTGTTGCCGCCAGCCTACGTAGATTTTGGTGAGGTTTGAGAGCGTGATCAGTAAAACGACGGCGGCTCCGGTGGCCAGCACCAATGATTTATGTTCCCTTATTCCAGTAATGTCGCCTAGACGCATTGCCCATCCGGATTTCTCCATGATGTCCTCCGTTCCAACGATCTTCATAAACGGTAAAATCGCCCCGATACCCACTACCTCTAATAGCCCTACCACCACTACGCCTAAGGATAACCAACGGAGTCGGTTAAATTCTTGGGGAGTAAGGATTGTGCGCAGTTTGCGAATCAAATTGGTATTTTTTCCCGAAGCAGTAGCCTTAGAGCCAATGATTTCGTATCGTCCTAAAAAATAATGCTGTAAGAAAAGCAATTGCTGAGACAATAGAAAGGAAAAAAGCAGATATGGAGTTTAGCTTTCCAAAAAGGCTATTGTCTACCGATTTAAAAGCGTAACATTTTGATTGTCAGTTTAATGGAAGCAGGATTTACCGTTTTGTCTACTTTGTTTTCTGTTGTTGTCTACCTTTAGTTGACGTTCAAAGTGATGTTGGTACACTAATGGTATACGTAAGTTGATGACTCAAAGGAAGAACTGCTTTTATTTTTGCCTTGGCAAATTGACACAGGCTGTCTTTATACTTTCTATTACAAGTTGATGACTACAAGAGGCTAATCTGATGAAGTCGCCGGGATAAATAATCTCCATCCTGATATTTTGTAGACGTCAACTTCGCCGGTCATTAACGACCGGGCAAGTGAAAAGACAAGTTGGGGGGAAATAAGAAAAGTCTATGATGTTTCCTTTCCCGAGATCGGATCAATTTTTCAAGTCACGACTTCACGAACCATTTATTGATCTTTTGCTTACTACAGTATTAAACTGCCCAACATGAAGAAAGATAGCTCTAACAGGTTCCAAGCCTACCGGGACGAAGTAGCCGACTTTGCCCACAAGTTGTTAAGGCACGATGTATTGGAAAGAGATGAAAACAGTGTTTTTTCACGAGAATCATGGAAAAAATGTGCTGACTTTGGCATGCTCGCTCTAGCCGCTACAAAGACCTACGGTGGTCAGGAAGAAACGATTAACATCTTAAGAGCTATTCGGGCAATGGAAGGCTTCGCTTACGGCGGCCTTGACAATGGCTTTGCACTGGCACTTAACGCACAAATGTGGACCGTTCAACTCCCCATTAACGAATGCGGGACGGAGGACCAAAAGCAAAAATTTCTTTCCCGTATGGTAAAAGGGGAATGGATCGGAGGTCATGCTCTTACAGAAGCGGAAGCGGGCTCTGATGTCTATTCCATGAAAATGACCGCCGAAAAAGTGGAAGGAGGCTACCGGCTGAATGGAACGAAGCGCTATGTCACGCTTGGTCCGGTGGCAGACTTTATACTCGTTTTCGCCAATGCCCGACCCGAACAGGGCCGGTGGGGCATAACGGCTTTCCTCGTTGAGCGCAGCTTTGACGGATACGAGGCCGGCCCCAACGAGCAAAAAATGGGCCTCCGTACCGCACCCTTCGGAGAAATTCGACTCAAAGATTGCTTCGTGCCGGATGAAAATAGGCTTGGGAACGAAGGCGCTGGCTTCGGTATCGCTAATCATTCTCTCGAATACGACCGTTGCGGCATTCTGGCCAGCAACCTGGGGGCCATGGAAAGACAGCTGGAGGATAGCGTCGCCTTTGCCAAGCAACGTAGACAATTCGGACAACAAATCAGTAAGTTTCAGTCCGTCTCCAACCGAATTGCGGATATGAAACTCCGCCTGGAAACAGCTCGCTTACTGCTCTATAATCTTGCCGAAAAGAAGCAACTCGGAGAAAGTGCCATGCTGGAGTCTTCGATGCTCAAACTCTACCTCAGCGAAAGCTTTGTCGCCTCAAGCCTTGACGCCATCCGTATCCAGGCAGGCCATGGCTACCTCTCCTCTTCGGAAACAGAGCGTAATTTACGAGACGCCATCGGTGGGATCATCTACGCCGGAACATCCGATATTCAACGAAATATCATCGCTCAATTAACCGGTCTATAGTGGTTTTCTTATTACATCAATCCGTTGAACGGGCAGCGAAACGCTGGCCCACCAAAACTGCCTTTCGTTGTGGAGGAGAGCGTATCACCTTTGCCGATTTCGACATCGTGACAAACCGGCTCGCTAACCTGCTCCAGGAGCAGGGCGTCCAAAAAGGAGATCGGGTGGGCATCTATCTGCCGCGCTGTCTGGACATTGCAGTTGCTATGTACGGTATCATGAAAGTCGGCGCTGTTTATGTTCCGCTTGATCCGTTTTCCCCGGCCTCCCGTACTGCAGCCTTGCTCGTGGAGCTGGACATCGCCGTTATGCTCACGAATAGGCAACAACGCCGCCGGCTTCCGGAGCTCTTGGCGGAAAAATCACCACTCAGCGTCGTGATCGGATATGAGGGCGAAGGACCGATCAAATCCCTGCCCCGCGAAGCAATTGACCTTGCTCCTGCGTCCGCGCCCAAAACAGCGGCCATCATGGAAGATGACCTGGCCTATATCATAACGACTTCAGGCTCCACCGGGCAGCCTAAAGGCATTATGCACACACATCGAAGCGGCCTCGCTTACGTTAGAATGATGCAAGACGCCTACGAAATTCAACACGATGATGTGCTGGGAAACCACTCTGCCTTGCACTTCGACATGTCTACGCTAGCCTTTTTTGCCGGGCCGCTTACCGGAGCTACTACCGTGATTACTACTGACGCGCAAGTTAGAATGCCCGTTAGTATGGCCGCCATGATAGCTGCCGAAAAGATTACTATTTGGTATTCTGTCCCCCTGGCTTTGCAGCAGATGCACCTCACGGGAATGATGCAAAGTCTTGACCTTGGGGCACTTCGCTTAGTCATCTATGGCGGAGAACCAATTGTAGTAAACTACCTGCGCGCATTGATGGAAATGCTTCCGGGCGTAATGTTCACCAATCACTATGGCCCTGCTGAAGTCAATGGTTGTGTCTCCTTTAATCTGACTGAACCCCCAACGAATGATCAACCCATTCCGATTGGGTACGCGAATGCCAATAGCGAAATGTTGGTTGTCGATAAAGATGACCAACCAGTCGCCCCAAATGAGCCTGGCCTTTTACTCGTTCGCTGTGCAAGCAGAATGAATGGCTATTGGAAAAAGCCCGAACTAACGCATAAATCCCTTTATCATCGAACGCGTATTCCTGGGGTGACCGAGACCTTTTACCGAACTGGCGATCTGGTTAGAATGGAGGACAATGGCTTACTACATTTCTTAGGCCGTAAAGACCGCCAGGTAAAAGTACGTGGTCATAGGGTGGAGCTAGACGAAGTAGAAAACGTAGCTAATGCAGCAGCTTTTATTCAGGAGTCAGCAGTCTTCGCTACTCCTAAAGGCCTTGAGGAACGTAAAATATTACTATTGGCGGTGCTGGTGCCGGGCCAGACGGAAAAACAAACTGATTTGGCGGGTTACTTACGCAAACGGCTACCGGAATACGCCTTGCCAGAGTCCATCGGATTCACGGATGCTTTACCCCGCAGTTCTGGCGGTAAAATTGACCGGCTTCAAATCGAGCATAACTATTCAAAGTAAAATAATTTTAGGGAGTATGGAACATGAGATTGCACAATTTATCATTCAAGAGGTTTTGGGGGAGTCTTCGGATTTCGACCTGTCAACAGACGACGATTTGCTTGGGAGTGGGCTGATCAGCTCCATGGGCGTGTTTCGGATCATTAGTTTTCTTGAAAAAAATTACGAGGTCAAAGTTCCGCTACAGGACATGGTTATTGATAATTTTATGACCATAGACGCAATTGCTGGCTACACCAGAAGACAAAGGGGATAAATGGAGTCAACTAATAACTTACCAATTTCAAGGGCACAAACTGTCTTGTGGACGGGACAGCAAATGCACCCCGACCAGCCGCTCTACAACATGGCTTTTGCCTTCCGGCTGGAGGGCAACCTGGATTCGGAGTGTTTTCGATTAGCCTTTCACGACTTGGTACTTGGGTGCGATGCTATGCGAATGGTATTTCGTAAGTCTCCCGAAGGACAGCAGCAATCCATAACTTCTGAAGTTCCCCTTGAACTTGAATTGTTGAACGTAGCGGACCTTGACGAAGAGTTGGACCATTACCTGAATAGGCGGGTAAAAAATATATTTTTGCTTGATCAGTGCTGCTACGACAGCGCCCTAATCAAGATAGATGAGGATCATTTTATCTGGTTTTTGAACCAGCATCATTTAATTACTGATGCTTGGGGTGTTTCCGTTCAGTACCGCTATTGTCGGGATCTCTACGCTGAGAAAGTGGCTGAGGTAGCGAATGATTCAGGGACGCTCACCGCAGGTGCAGGGAGGGTTGAAAAAGCAAGGGTGTTCGCCTACAGTGATCATTTGCAACGGGCCGCTAAAGCTTCGAAACGCGCCGTTCCTGATTACTGGAGTAAGGAGGATCTTCCTTCTCCATCCAGGCTTTATGGCCGCTTGACGGGTTGTCCGACAACGGCGTCGGTGCGTCATAGCTGTTACCTTAGCCCAGCGCAAATGGAACAGTTGAATACGCTGCTAAATCGCCCTGATGTAAAGCATTGGACGCGTGACCTTTCTCTGTTAACGGTGCTGGCAACGGCGGTGTTTGCTTACTTACACCGCATAACGGGAGAGCGGGAACTCTCCATCGGCACACCCATCCATAACCGGCTGACCGCCGCAGACCGCAATACCCCCGGATGCTTTATTGAAGTGTTGCCACTGGTAACAACCTTCGAGCCGGAAGATACTTTCCTGTCGCTGCTCGGTAGAGTACGAACGTCGGTAAATGATTTTTTAAGCAACGCCCGCCCAGGGCTTACCTCTCCTGAATTACTGCGGGGAACTAACGTTATCCTGAATTATATCCATGCTGATTTTCCTGATTTTTCTCCACAAATAAGAGCGGAATCCGAATGGATGCACTCCGGGCATGCTGATTCTGGCCACCACTTGCGGTTTCAGGTCTATGACTTTGGATCCAAGGACGGGTTACGGCTTGATTTTGATGCCAACCAAGACATCTTCCCTGCCCCCCTCGGGCAGGAAGTATCCAAGCACTTTCTGGCGCTTCTGACCACCTTCCTCAGGCGCCCTGACCAACAAATAGCGGAAGTAGCCCTTACGGAGCTTAAGCCAATCGGAACTGTTGCAGAGCCTTCCGGAATTTCAAAAAAAACACCTACTGTACTTGACCTTTTTCGGCAACAAGTCCGAAAGTCACCGGGTCAGGTCGCCGTGGAATTCTCCGGTGGTAGCCTTACCTACGCTAGTCTGAATGAGCAATCAGACCAACTTGCGACTTTTCTGAGTGGGCAAGTTTCCGGGCAGCAGGTCGCACTCTTTCTCCCGCGTTCGCCGGAGTTAATGGTCGCCATCCTGGGCGTTTGGAAAGCGGGGAAGACTTATCTGCCGATCCCCGCAGACACACCCGCAGGCCGGGTGAAAATGTTACTTGAAGAAGGGCAGGTCAGTTTTGTGCTTAGCGTATCTGCTTTAGGAGAAGCCACCAGTACACTAACGCAACCGGTGTTTCAGCTGGATACGGATTGGAATATGGTAAAGGCGCATACGGGCAAGACCGTTCCTGCACCTCCTTCTGAACAAGACCCCGCGTATATCATGTTTACCTCGGGCTCAACGGGGAAACCTAAAGGAGTCGTCGTCAGCCACCGTGCTCTGGCTAATTATATCGGTTTCGCCCGGGATCAATATGTGGAAGTGCCGGCCCCGGCTTTCCCACTGTTTACGATGATTGGCTTTGACTTGACGATAACCTCCTTATTTACGCCGCTAATCTGTGGAGGGAGCGTATTAATTTATGAAGAGCCTCCTTCAGGTACTCCGGACCTGGCCATCTTTAGAGTGCTGGAAGATGACCGGGCGGATGTTATTAAACTAACACCGAGTCACCTTGCCCTATTGCAAGGCAAAGATTTCAGCAAAGCCAGGGTTCGGGTATTGATCGTAGGTGGTGAAAACCTTCGTAATGGCTTGGTTGAAAATTTACTGCCCGCCTTTCCCGATGGGATGAAAATCTATAATGAATACGGACCAACCGAAGCCACGGTAGGTTGTATTGTCCATCAATACCGAAAACCCAACCGGAAAAGCTTAAGTGTACCCATTGGAAAGCCAATCCCTGGTGCTTTTATTGTCGTACTGGATGGACAGGGTAATGTTGTTCCTGCTGGTGTGCCGGGAGAGCTTTTTGTGAGTGGCGTTGGCTTAGCAGACGGATATTGGGGAAGACCTGTAAAAACGGAAGAACGTTTCGTTGTACTGGAGGCATTTTCCGGGAAACGATTTTATGCCACGGGAGATGTCGTCCGGCAAAATATCGATGGAGATCTCGAGTTCCTCGGGCGTAAGGATCGGCAAGTAAAGTGGCGAGGATTTCGTCTGGAACTGAACGAAATTGAATCCATTTTGGCCACTCATCCAGCCATTATTGCTGTGGCCGTAGAGCTTGTCGATGGGCGGAGATCAGGGCTGAGCCAATCTGCCCACCACTGTACAAAATGCGGCTTACCTGCTAATTATCCAAGTGCCACCTTTAACGAAGAGGGGGTTTGTCAATTGTGCCTTGACTTCGAAGAGTATCAGCGGCGTGCGAAGCGTTACTTCCGCTCTATGGAAGACCTGAAGAATGTCTTTTCTCCGCGGCCAACGGTTGGTGGGGCAGAGTACGATTGTGTCATGCTGCTGAGTGGTGGCAAAGACAGTACTTATGCCCTTGGGCAATTAGTGGAAATGGGACTGAAGGTATTGGCCTTCACCCTGGATAATGGTTACATCAGCGAACAAGCGCTTGATAACGTTCAGCGGGTGGCCAGCCAGTTAGGCGTGGACTGCCACGTTGCCACGACACCGGCTATGAATGAAATTTTCACGGATAGCCTTCTTCGACATTGTAATGTTTGTAATGGTTGTTTTAAGACCATTTATACCCTCAGTACGGAGCTCGCACTTGCAAAGGGGATTCCTTACATTGTTACCGGCTTGTCCCGCGGACAATTTTTTGAGACCAGGCTAACCGAGGAGCTTTTCCTTAATGCCGAAAACGAAGACGAAGACATTGACGCCGCTATTCTTGAAGCCAGGAAGATTTATCATAAAGCAGATGATGCCGTCCGAGACTTACTGGATACATCAATGTTTGATGATGACGAAGTATTCGAAAAAGTGCAGTTCCTAGACTTTTATCGCTATTGCGATGCTACGCTGGAAGAAATGTTGGACGATCTCAATGATCGTCTCCCCTGGGAGCGACCAACGGATACCGGGCGTTCAACGAATTGCTTAATCAACCAAGTGGGAATTTATGTCCACAAGCAAGAAAAGGGATATAATAACTATGCTTTCCCCTATAGTTGGGATGTACGCATTGGGCATAAAGAACGGGATGCTGCTCTGGAAGAAATCAATGAGGAGGTGGACGAAGCTGCCGTTTTGCAAATGATGCAAGAAATTGGTTATAGCCATGCTGGAGAGCGGGCTGATAGCCAGTACCTGGTTGCCTATTTCACTACTGATGGAACAATCTCTTCCGAAGCCTTGCGGACCTTTTTGGTTGAGCGATTACCTGCACACGCCATTCCCAGTCATTTCATCCCGACGGAAGAAATGCCGCTTACGGAAAACGGCAAAATTGACCGGCTAACATTAATTGGATTGACAGAAATTCGCGCTGGTTCCGCATCCGAAACCTTCATCCCTCCAACCGGAGAAATACAAGAACTGCTGGCAGGAATATGGTCAGAAGTCCTCAAAATTGACCGTCTTGGAGTCCACGAAAAATTTATTGATCTAGGGGGGCATTCCTTAACGGCCATTCGCCTCTCGGCCCGAATTAGCGAAGCCTTTGAACTCGATATTCCACTCAATGTAGTTTTTAGTCACCCAACAATAGCTGCCCAGGCAGAATATATTGAACAAGCGATTGAAGAATTATTGAGTGCATTAGAGTAATTAAAACTATTCTCTACACCTTCATAAAATCCATTAGATATGAAAAGAGTAATTCTTTCTTTGTTATACCTGATTCTTGTTTCCACTATACTTGTCGCACAGCAAGCCAGGCATGACCATATCGATGGTGAACATGAACTGGTTGGTAGAGTATTCGGCCCGGATAAGCAACCCGTAATTGGTGCTTACGTTATCCATCTACGCCATGAACACCATGCCCATACAGATGAATTTGGCTACTTTACTTTAGATGAAGTGGAAGCAGGTGATAGCCTTATGGTCTCCTACCTTGGCTATAAATCAACAACGGTATTGATTGAAGATACCGAAAAAGAAATATTGATAAAACTATTGGAACGTAGCTTCAATCTTGACGAAATTGTTATTCGGCCCAGCGTTAAAGCTCTTAATGTAATCACGGGTATCGATCTCCAGGTTCGACCGGTAAGTTCTGCACAAGAAGTACTACGCACCGTGCCTGGGCTAGTTGTCGGGCAGCATGCCGGGGGGGGGAAGGCAGAACAAATTTTTCTGCGCGGATTTGATGTTGATCACGGTACGGACGTTGCCATTAGCGTTGACGGAATTCCCGTCAATATGGTCTCTCACGCCCACGGTCAGGGATATGCTGATCTGCACTTTATTATTCCAGAAACAATCGAAAAAATTGATTTTGGGAAAGGGCCATACTACACAGGAGTTGGTAACTTTAATACGGCAGGTTATGTAGACTTCGCACTAAAAGAACGTCTTGAGTCCAGTAGTGCCAGCCTGGAATACGGTAGCTTTGAAACCCGACGACTTACTAGTCTGATCGACATTGTTAATTCTGAAAAACACAGCGCCTACCTGGCCACGGCCTATACCTTGGCCGATGGACCATTCGAATCTTCTCAGCATTTTAGCCGGTTTAACGTGATGGGGAAGTATACGGGGCGCCTGGCTGATAACAGTAAGCTATCTATTATGGGCAGCCATTTTACGAGTAAATGGGACGCTTCCGGGCAGGTTCCGCAACGGGCAGTTGACAGTGGGCTAATTACCCGCTTTGGTGCCATTGATGATACCGAAGGAGGCTACACCAGCCGCACCAATTTGGCCTTGAATTACACCCGTGTAGTTAATCGAAATACGTTCGTAAAAACGAACGCTTACTACTCCAGTTACAACTTTGAGCTGTTCTCTAATTTTACTTTCTTTTTGGAAGATCCTGTCAATGGAGATCAAATCCGTCAGCGGGAAAACCGTCAACTGTTCGGGTTTTTCAGTGAACTAAATAAATCTCTTTACCTGGCCGATAGAGAAGTTTTGCTTAAAAGTGGGGTCGGCCTTCGCTATGATGATAGTAACGATAATGGTTTGGCTAATACACTAAACCGGACAATCGAACGGAGTTTCGTACAGCTTGGAGACATTGATGAATCAAATCTCTTCGGTTACATTGACGGAGAGATAGAACTTGGCCCCTGGCTAATAAACGCCGGACTCCGGTTTGATTACTTTCAGTTTAACTACGTTGACGGTCTAAGTACTCTTTATGACCGGCAGGAGCAAACGGGGTCAAGAATTAGCCCTAAACTAAATTTTCTGTACAACGCCGCCAACAATATTCAGCTGTTTTTAAAAACGGGAATAGGATTTCATTCCAATGATGCCCGAGTTGTTTTGGATAATACGGCCTCTGATATTCTGCCCGCAGCCTACGGTGTTGACCTGGGAATCATTTTTCGCCCCAGGCCCAATATTTTCGTTAATGCTGCCCTATGGTCATTGTTACTGGACCAGGAATTTGTTTACGTAGGAGACGCTGGAATCGTGGAGCCTAGCGGAAAGTCAGAGCGCTACGGTGTTGATCTTGGCCTGCGGGCCCAGTTCGGAGAAAACTGGTTTGCTGACTTTGACGTTAACTACGCCTTTGCCAGAAGTTCAGAGGAAGACGAAGGAGAGAATTTTATCCCGCTTGCTCCCGCGCTAACCTCAACCGGAGGTATCAACTTTAAACAAAATAATTGGACTGCTGGCCTGAGGTACCGCTACCTCGCCGATCGCCCAGCGAATGAAGACAATAGCATCATTGCTGTCGGCTACGGAATAGTGGACGCCAGCCTCAACTATCAAATAGGCGCCTTTAACCTGGGCTTAGAGGTGCAAAACCTTTTTGATGTGGAATGGGAGGAAACACAATTTGCAACGGAGAGCCGACTTTTTAACGAGACGGAAAGTGTAGAAGAAATTCACTTTACGCCCGGAACCCCTTTCTTTCTGAAAAGTGTCTTTCGCATTAATTTTTAATCAATGTACAGGATGCGTTTGGGGAATATCGATGTCCGGACTAAGGTAGTGGTGGCAAGGGAACAGTTCGTTCAACCGCCCCCACCAACACAAAGTCTTCATAGACCCGAAAATCAAGATCGAAGTATATTTCCCAATCGTCTTTTTTGAGTAAGGCAGAAGCCGTCGTCTTGTCCGGTGAGTAACCTTCGAAGTCAATAAAGATATGCTCCCGGAAATCCAGTTGCCGTTGGCCGTAGGCTTTGTAAACGGCCTCCTTCGCTGCCCAGAGAATATGATGCTGCACTAACTCATGGTCGGGCAAAAGCTGCCGCTTTTCCTCCGTTCCAATGTATTTGTCTGCTAGCCTACGGATGCGCGGCACAAAGCGTTGCACATCAATACCACAAAGGTTCGGGTGGGCGATGGCGGCTGCGTAGTTGACCGTATGACTGATGGATACGTGAAAGGTAGAATCCTGGAGATGGGGCTTGCCACATTCGTCCTTAAGAAGCGCGCCGCGTTCGGCCCGGCCACTCATGAAGTGGAGTAAGATGCGGGCAGCGAGAAACTCTCTCCGACGGCCTTCTCCCTTGATCAGCGCCAGGTTCTCCAATTCTGGTGGATGCAGCTCAACGTTTTCCCGAAGCCAGGCTTCGGATTCGGTGATGTGCCAAAGGCCCCATTCACCGGGGAGGCGTAAATTTTCGTGGAGGATAATGGACAAGGGCTGAACTTTGAGGTCAAAGGTAAGTGCTGTAGGGCGCTAATTTATTTGTGTTCTTCTCCCGTGTGCATAACAAATTTCACTAAATAGTGCCCCTCGACTACAATCTCGACTCCCTGCGGTCGCTCGATTTTTGCTCGGGGACCCCGTTTTTAGGTAAAAACCATCAGTGAATTTCGCCCCAGGCGAAATTCACTGATGGTCTCTCTCCTAAGGTCCGGTCCCCGAGCGCAGCCCGACCTCGTGGAGGGCGAAGCGATGCACTGAGCAAGGCCGAAGTGTCGAGGGGCTTATAATTTGCATCTGTGCATTTGGTTATACACACTTTTTTCCCTTCCGACTTAAAGAGCACCCGCGTCCACTCCCTGACGGCTAAGATGTATTTCAAAAAAGTAGGTCATGATGGTCACCGCAAAAAGAGTAGCCAATAGGCCGGTGGTAATCTGTAAGAAGGGAGAGAAAGAAGGGAGGACAAAGCCAATCGTAAAATATACGGTGGCCAGAAAAACGTATTTCATTTGGTGTAATATTCAGGTGGTGGTTAAAAGCAAGATGTATAGATTACAACCGGAGACGCCAAGGCAATGTTCGTAAACTTGATGTTAGAAAGAGTTAGCGAACGCAGCGGCCACCGCGCTGCCATCTACGATTTGAAGCCCGCTGAAGACGGCTTCTACTCCGCAGCCGCGGATGGATTCATAGTGCACTGGCACCGGGATGATGTCGACTTTGGTCGCGTGGTTGCCAAGGTAAACGGAGGGAAATTCTTCTGCCTGGAGACGCTCGAAGACGGCGGACTCGTAGCTGGCGCCGTAGATGGCGGCGTACACTGGTTGTACCCCGAAAACGAAGAGCGGAACAAGCACGTAGCGGCGCATACAAAGGGGGTTTATTCCGTACTTCGTGTTGGGGCCGAAGTATTTACGGCCGGCGGAGACGGGGTGCTCATCCGCTGGAACGCGAAGACGGGGCGAACGGTAGAAAGCCTCCCCCTGAGTGGGAACAGTCTGAGAAGCCTGGCTTTACATCCCGATGGCACCTCCATTGCCGTTGGAGCCAGCGACGGACGGGTGTACTTGGTTAATCGGGAGGACATGAGCCTGGTAGGAAGCCACGCCGCCAATGAGCCTTCGGTTTTTTGCGTCGCCTTTTTACCTGGCTTCCCTCGCGTGGTCTCCGGAGGCCGAGATGCGCATCTGCGCTTCTTCGATGTCGCTTTCTCGAAGAATACCCCAGCCCCTATCTCCGCTCACCTCTCCACCATCAACAAAATGGCGTTTGACCCAACGGGACGATACTTGGCAACCGCCAGCCGCGACAAAACCATCAAGCTCTGGGACGCAAAGAGTTGGAAACTACTCAAAGTCTGCGAGGTTGTCCGCGATCGTGGCCACGTCAACTCCGTCAATACGCTCTTGTGGCTGGATGAAAATACCTTGCTGACGGCAGGGGATGATCGGCGGGTGCTAGAGTGGAAGTTGGGGAGTCGGGGAATCAAGTAGTCAGATAGTCAGGGAGTCAAATAGTCAAGCAGTAGCTGCCGCAAAGGGACAGGCTCGCTTCGCGATTGGTAGGGGGAGAGTTTGGGCGACGGGGCGCAGGTGCAAGGTTCCGATTCTTAGGAGCAGGGTTTTGGCGAACTACCCGCTGTGTATACTGTTTGACTATCTGACTCCCTGACTATTTGACTACAAATGAACTACCGCAAAACCCTCCTCTTCAATACCCTCGGATTACCCGCTTACTGGCGCGCCTGTCGGGAGGAGTACGCCCGCATGAATGTCCGCGAAGAGAAGATCTCCTACGGCCCATCCGACCGGCAGTATGCCCTGGTAGTTACCTCGCGGGATACACCTCCGGCATCCCCAGATAAATACGTCATTTACCTCCACGGCGGAGCGTGGACCTTCGGCAGCCCGGAGAAGTTCGTTGCCGCGGCCATCCCCTGGCTGGCGGCCGGTTACCGGGTCATCTTGCCGAGCTACCGCCGGCCACCGGCGGTGGGGCTCAACGAGGTAGTGGAAGATTGCTGGTCAGCCGTGAAGGCTTGCGCTCCGGGTGAAGCCGTAGCAGAGTTTCAAATAGCAGGTATCAGTGCCGGCGCTCATCTGGCGGCGCTCCTGGCCTTAGACCCTGCTGGTTGGCGCCGGGCCGGATGGCCGGCCGCTCCCACGGCCGCACTCTGCTGTGCCGGGCCGCTCAACTTTGCATTCCTGCGTCCGCGCCGCCTCTTTCTGCCCCGCTACCGCCACCTTGATCCCATTCAACAACTTACCGAAGGCCACCCGAACCCTGACTGCCGCTGGCAACTCCTCCACGGCACCGCTGACGCAACGGTTGACGTGCGCCACTCCAACACCTTTCATCAGGAACTGCTGAACCAGGGCGCTATCGCTGATCTCCACCACATCCCGAACGGGACCCACCTCGATAGCGGCCGATGGATGTTCAAAGGCCACCCCCTACGTCCACTAATCGATGACTTCAT
>CALIGP010000323.1 GCA_938021455.1 uncultured Lewinella sp.
ACTTCCTGCACACTAAAGGGGTTAACCGTTGTGCGGGCTCCGAGCCACAGCACATCGATGCCTGCCTTCAGGCAGTCGTAAACGTGGGCGGCTTTGGCCACCTCCGTGGTTGTGCGAAGGCCCGTTTCCTCCTTGACACGCTTGAGCCACTGTAAACCTTCTTTACCCACACCCTCAAAACTTCCAGGTCGGGTTCTGGGCTTCCAGATACCGGAACGAAAGAGGTCTACCTGATTGAGCTTCGCCAAATCTTTAGCACACTGCATCACCTGACCTTCGGTCTCGGCGCTACAGGGGCCAGCAATAACGAGACCACGACCGGGCGTAGGCGTCAATACTTTTTGAATATTCATTTCCATAATTGAGCTATTTAGTTGTTCGTGCCTTTACGGCGGAGTTGGCGCTAAGGGCCAGCTGATTATTTGAGTATTTTTTGAATCTGATTGGCGCGTTCGATGCGTTCATAGAATCCATCAAAATCGCGCTTGATCAACTGCGTTCTGAATTTAGAGAGTTGTTCGATGTGTTCGTCGAGTACGTCGAGCACATTGTCCCGGTTCTGCCGAAAGATAGGAACCCACATATCGGCGGAGCTCTTAGCCAGACGGACCGTTGAGCCGAAGCCGGAGCTGGCTAATTCGAATATTCGGTTCTCGTTTTCTTCTTTTTGCAGCACCGTCAGCGCCAGCGCAAAGCTGGCAATGTGGCTGATGTGGCTGATATAGGCACAGTGAACATCGTGGGCCTTTCGGTCCAGATGGCTCAGGTGCATCCCGGCACTTTTGAAGAGGCGCCCGGCGGTTGACACGGCATCCTGAGCACTGTCACTACCATCAACGATAACACACATCTTACCGTCAAAGAGGTTAGGAATGGCAGCCTCCGGGCCACTGAATTCTGTTCCCGCCATAGGATGACAGGCAACCAATCTGGAACGGTTCTTATGCCCTTCAATTTCTTCGAGCAGTTGCTCTTTGGTAGAGCCTACATCTACGACAGTCTGCTTCTCCCCTACCCGATCGAGTATTTCAGGTAGAAGTTTACGCATCGCGTCAACGGGGGTAGCTACGATGATCACATCAGCGACCGCAACGCCTTCGGCGAGGGACATTCCTTCGTCAACAAGTCTACGGCGGATGGCTTTGTCGATATTTTCCGGGCGGCTATCAACGCCAATAACCCGGGTGGCAAAGCCACATTCTTTTAGTGTGATTCCGAGGGAGCCACCGATTAAGCCGATTCCGATTATTGTTATGGTCACAGTGAAGGGGGTAAGGGGGGAGAGAAGGGAGTAAGGGGAGGAGGGAGTAAGGGGAGAAGGGATGATATGGCAAGGCGCGGACGCAGGTGCGTAGCAGGTCTTTTAAGGAGCAGTGGAGAGTCGCTCCAGCGCTTCAGCTAGTTTCTCTTCTGTGGAGCAGAGGCTGATGCGGATGTAGGCCTCGCCTTCGTCTCCGAAGATGCCTCCGGGAGTAAGAAAAACGTCGTGATCGTAGAGGGCCTTGTCGCTAAGGTCGTAGCCGGTTTTGCCTTCGGGGCAGCGGGCCCAGACGAAGAGCCCTACCTGCTGGCGACGGTAGCTGCAGCCCAGTGTATCCATAATACGGAAGGCAACCTCCCGCCGGCGGCGGTAATGTCCATTGAGGCCATCGTACCAATCCTGGCCAAGCCCCAGTGCCACTACAGCGGCTTCCTGAACGGGGCGGAACATGCCGCTATCCATATTGCTCTTGAAGCGGAGAACGGTCTTCAGGTATTCCTTTGCACCTGCGATCGCGCCCACACGCCAGCCGGCCATGTTCTGTGCCTTACTCAAGGAACACAACTCGATGGCGACTTCCTTAGCTCCCGGAACGGAGAGCAAACTCTTCACGGAATCTGTGAGGATGAAGGCATAGGGATTATCGTTGCAGATCAATATCTCGTGACGGCGGGCAAAGCCCACCAGCCGTTCGTAAAAGCCCTCCGGCGCAGCCGTTCCCGTAGGCATATGCGGGTAGTTCACCCACATGATTTTCACCTTGCTTAGGTCTTGTGTATCCAGGGCATCGAGGTCTGGCAACCAGCCTTCGGCTGCCGTTAAACGGTAATCCCGGATGACGCCGCCGGCCAGCTCCGTGGCCGAACGGTAAGTGGGGTAACCGGGGTTAGGCACCAACACTTCGTCTCCAGGGTTCAGAAACGCCATGCTGATGTGCATGATGCCTTCTTTGCTACCAATCAGCGGTAGGATCTCTGTCTCCGGATCGAGGGTAACGCCGAAAAAACGGTCGTACCAAGAGGCAAATCCCTGGCGTAATTCAGGAATGCCTGCATAGGACTGGTATCCATGCTTTCCGGCTTGCTGGGCAGCAGCGGTCAGGGCCTCAATCACCTCCGGAGCGGGAGACATATCCGGGCTTCCGATGCCCAGACTGATAATGTCATGCCCGGCTTTACGACGCTCGGCAATCTCCCGCAGTTTGCTGCTGAAGTAATACTCCTTTACGTCTCCGAGGCGGTTGGAAGTGGGGATGATCATGGTTTTGGTAGCTGTCATTATCGCTTATCTATTTTGATGGGGGCGGCGGCGGGAGAGAAATGATTATGGCTTTATGCCCTGGTTGTATACACCAAGCACCCGCAACTCACTGCAGATGGGTCGGATGGCGTCCAGGGCCTGCGCCAAAGAGACGTGTCCTTCTAGCAGAAAATCGACGTGAAAACGATATTCCCATGGCTTCCCCATGATCGGTTTACTCTGGATCTTCGTGAGGTTAATCTCGTAAGCCGCCAGCACGTTGAGTACCTTATGCAAAGAACCCGACTCGTGGCTGGTGGAGAAGCTAAGGCTAACCTTGTTACCCGCATCAGCGACATGATCACGACCACGTTCCAGGACCAGGAAGCGAGTGTGATTAAGCTTGTTCGTCTCGATGCCTGGGGCGAGGATTTCCAGTCCGTAAAGTTCTGCTGCGGCGCTGCTGGCAATGGCTCCCCGGGCGGGGTCGCCTTTTTCCATCACTTCGCGGGCGCTGAGCGCAGTGTCTACGGCTTCGCTAACTTCAATCTGGGGCCAGACCTTGAAGAACTCCCGACACTGCATCAATGCGACCGGGTGCGAGTATACTTCCCTTAACTGACTGAGTTGGGTCCCGGGCAGGGCCATCAGGTTGAGTCGGATGCGGAGGTAGACCTCCGCCGTAATGCGGAGATTAGCCGTCTGTAGCAAGTCGTAGTTCGCCATCAGGCTACCGGCCAGCGTATTCTCAATGGCCATCAGCCCCAGGTCGCTAACTCCTGACTCTACTTGCTCCACCACGTCCGTAAAGGTGTGCGCGGGAACGGTAATCACCTCCCGATCCGTAAAGTGCGCCCGCGCGGCGGCCTCGTGAAAGGCGCCTGCATAGCCCTGAATGCTTACCCTAAGTTGTTTCTTTGCCGTCATAGTTTCCATGGCAGAGTTTAGTTTCGGTGGTGTACAAAAGAAAAGTGGCCCCGATGAATCAGGGCCACTTTTCTTCAATGTAATGTAGTACAATGAGCTAGCGTCCCTTACCCGACGGGTAAAAGTAAAAGCCATACTCAAAGTAAAAATTACGATTAATCATTGAATTCCGTTTTGCAAGATTGCCTCTTGCATGGACAAACCTACGGCGGGGATTTGGAACTACAAAATGTTGTTTCGGCAAGGGTTTTTCAGCGGTCGTGTATCAGCGTGTGGTTTTCCTTCTAGGCTTATGAAATTGTGCCCTCTAATTTTTCATCGCTTCTTTCCAAGTTTTCCCCGGTCCTGTGAGGTTGTAGTCCCAGTCTTTTAACAACATCGGTGACCAATGAGGGTCAAACACCCAAACACAGTAGGAAATACCCTTTTTAGCGGTGTACTTCGTGATCGCCTCAACGTAAGAAGCATCACTTATTACCGGTATATGCGCTCCTTTGTCATCAGGGCCACAGTACCCTATCTCGGTCAAGATCACAGGAAAATGGTCAGCTACATGCCCCCAATCTGATTCCCACTGAGTCTCCCAGGGCTTTGGCCTTTTCTGTGGATAGGGATGGCTAACATAGGCTATCCCTTCTGCCTTGATGGGGTCTGCTACTACCTCCGTTAAATCGTAGGCCCAATTAAACCCGGCCACTAGCGGGACATTCTTTGCGCCATGCGCGCGAACAATAACGATTAACTCTTCCATCAACGCTTTCCATTGGCTCCAGGAACAAGTGCCCAACTTCCCGCTAATTACCGTCGGTTCGTTGAATAGCTCAAACATGGCAACGGTAGAATTATTCCCGTAGTGCTTCGCCATTGTTATCCAAAAATCAATGGTTTCTTTCCAGGTTGTATTGTATCGCTCATGCTGGTAGAGTTCGGTTCTCAAATTACCAATACTGTGCCAATCCAAAATAACATACAGGCCTTGATCTTTTGCCAGTTCAATGCCCTCATCCAGTAGCTTTAGATAGGCTTCTTTACCGCGCTCCCTCCAGGCTGATGGATGAATGGGGAAACGTACAGCATTCGCATTCCAGCTCTTAATCTGGCGAAAATACTCTTCATTCCAGTGGCCGTCTTTTTCTAATTTATCGGGGTCGCTGGCATCTAATGCATGAAAGATAATCGGCTTACCATTATCCGTTACGAATTGATTACCATCTACTGAAACCCAGGAAAGATTCTGGGCAACGAGTACTGTTGAAATCGTAAGCAATAGTAATGCGAGTAGGCTGCGCAAGGAGTAATTTAAAGTCATCCCTTATTTATTCAAGAATTGAGTTAATTGGTGGGTGAATGTAACCAACAGAAGGTGCATTCCCGACTTCCGAACGGAGAAAGGGTAAAGACCCCACTACTCTACTCGCAACCGCTCCTCCTCCACAAAGGGAATACCATCTTCGGAAATGCCCTCAATCCGAATGAGGTAATTACCGATTCGATCTCCGGTAAAAAAGGTACAGCGAGCCTTCCCGTCAATAGTTCTCAGGTTAGGGTTCCAGTAAAGCGTGGACCGTTTGTCTGCCTTAGGGGCGTCGGTTAGTTCAAAGTAATCAGGAGAGTAGAACTCCCGAGCCTGATAATAACCAGGATGCACGATATTGAGCATGCCTGGATTCGGCCTCACGATCTCTCCATCCCGCTTGGTGACCAATGAAACGACTACGGCATCATTACTTGAATAATGCTGCGCGAGAAAGCCTTCCAGCACTTCAACTACCGCAATATCATTGGGGTTCAGATTATTAAGAACGGAGAGAGGAACGACAGAACCATCCACTACAATCAGTGGTTCTACCCCAGCCGTAAGGCTTCCGTACAATAGCCGCGGACGGCCACCATCCGGAACCAGTTGGATACGGGGGACAATCGTTTTTATCAATTCATAAATACTCGCGTCCCGGAAGCCGTCAAACTGCGGGTCATCAGCCTCAAACTTCTGGGTTCCACCAAAATAAAAAACGCCCTTTTCTTTCATTCGATCCTTTATTTTTCGCTCCCGGATCTCCGCCTTATTCCGACCAGTAGTCACCGTGACGGTTTCCAGATCAACAGACCACTCTGAGCCATCTGCGGGGTTTTCCCGCAAGGATTTGGCCATCTCGTAAGCATAAGCCTTTAAGGCCTGCGGGCGGTGAATTACCGACTTAAACCCAATAGAATCATTGTACGGAAGGGAGTCCGGACTAATCACGTGGATATCAACGAAACGGCTTCCCGTTCGTCCTGTTTCTCCTTCTTCCCGCTTATTCATCACTCGTTCATTGTGGGTACTTGCCTGTAGCATAACGTTGGTCGTATCGGTAAAGTCAAAGCCCTTAAAAACGAAGATCCCGTCTTCCTCCGTTGTCAACTCCAGAGACGTAAGGTTATCTGATGAAAGCACTTGCAACTGAACGTCCGCCTTTACTGCTTTCTCCCGCTCCTGCCGGGTAATTTTGCCAGCAATGGTAAGGTGTTCTTCGGGGGGATAGAGTAGGTCTGGCAGCCTACCGGCCAGCGCGTCTTGCCAGGTAAATTTCCGCCAGCCGTGCGTGAGCATTAGCAGGTCGATCAGTGTATTGGTCCGCGCGTTATCCGCCGCAAAATATTGTTGGATATTATTAATTCT
>CALIGP010000324.1 GCA_938021455.1 uncultured Lewinella sp.
TCGTCGTCCAGACCGTTGTTATCATCGCCGTTTGCGTTCGTATTAGATTGCATTCCTGATTCAACGTCTACGGAAGCTCCGAGGCGAGTAATTTGTGCATTCGGTACGTCCTGTACCGTGTAACAAATAGTACCGTAAGAGGCCGGTGCATCACCGTAATCACTACCCGCAACAGGAGTAGCACATTCCGCATTAACGCTTACCAAACCAGCAATCACCCAAGACTGACCACAGGAGGATCCACTAGGGTTATTAGCACCATTCGTAATGACACGCACTGACAGGGAAGAAACGTTTCCAGGAACCGCCTGTAAATCAATCGTAGGAACGGCCACACAACAGGGTTGGTCTGGGCCATTCAACGTAACAGACTCCGTAACGCTGCCACCAGTAACTTCAATAGTTATGTAACGTCCATCGTCCGTCATTTCTGAGATAGGCAACATTACGCTCATATCCCGTTCACCGACATCGGTTGGAACAGCAATATTGAAGGTCTGGATATCACAAAAGCCAGATTCAGCAATAAACTGACCTGCACTATTGGATTGCTCCGTTACATTTCTAAAAGCATAAACGTGTACGGACTGTAAACCCCGGTTGTCTCCACATTCATTATTAAAGCTATTATGCTGAACCGTAGTTACATTACCAGTTACTAACCCACGGTATACATATACCTTTGGACTTGTTCCGGAAATATCGATTTTATTAATTCTGTAAGTCGTGCCGTCAACAACAACGCTTACTGAGTTTCCTGGATCGATTGATTTGTATACCACTTCAATAGCAGCCTGGTATTCTGTACCAGGAACTGACACACTAATATCAGGCGTACTGTTACAGTCAGGAGAAGTCCCTACGTAAAAATCTACTTTACGGTCAGTGTCACAATCAAATGACCACGAAGTAGGGCCCGGAGGAAGAGGTGGAGCACAAGTAATTTTACCAAAATCGAAGTAACCATTACAGTACAGTGCTTCATTCGACACTGAATTACAAGAAGAGTTAGAAACCGTAGCCGTAGAAGACGTCTGGTAGGTTTCATCACCCGCCATAATGTAATCGATCTTAACGTTACGATCACAGCTATTGAATGTACCGTCATTCACAAAGTGGATCTCTACGTCATCACCTGAGTTAAAGTCGTTGTATGTAAAGGTCTGGTAAGACGTACTTAGAATGTAAGTAGCCACCGTAACACCATTCAACCGCAGTTGAATCTGCTCGTGGCCACAACTGCCGTCAGCGCGAATAGCCAAGATACAGTCACCATTATCTTTGGGACAGTCAACATCAGCATAAGCTAAACCTGCCAAGGTGTAAGACTGGCCGTTAACACCGCCGGGGCCTTGCCCGTTGCGGGTGTCCACTTCAAGCGTAATCACGCTGGCACCTCCGGGTACATTAGGTACCGAAAGCTCCAGGATATCAATACAACAAGGACCTCCGGCAGGGCCGAACGTCCAGGTTTGAGTAGCCAATTGAATACCGTCTACAACAGCATTCAATCTTACGTATCTTCCATCAAGCGTGATTTCAGAGAATGGTATCTTAAGCGTTACGTCGCGAGTAAGGTTGTTCGTAGGAATTGGAATGTCCAATTCGGCAATACTATTGTAGCCCGTAAGTGCCGTGAAGACACCTGAACCAGCCATTGGTGTAGTGACATTGCGGAAAGCGAAAGATGCCAAGGACTGGAATCCGGAGTTATTTCTACTGTTGTTAGTACACTGACCAGATGCCGCCGTATGGCTGACAGAACTTACACCCAATGGAATAAGACCCCGGTAAATGTGGAAACTACTGTTGCCAACGTTTTGCACGTTAGCTTTAGAGACTAAGTAGTTCTGACCGTTACTGGCCGTAACGTAAGTGTCCGCACCTGGGTTAGCACCTTTGTATACTACCTCAACCACCACCTGGTAAACGTTTCCGCTTGACGGGATATTAGTTACCGCCTGAAGAGCAGCACTACAATTTACGTCGCTGGCGTAACCATCAACTGTTTGGCCATCACCACAATCAGCGATAAAGCTGGCGGGAGGAGTACCTCCGTTAATGACAGTGCCTTTGTCCTGAAAGCAAACCAGATCAACCCAACTGTTATTATTAGTGTTGTTGTCACGATAAAAGAAAACTTCAACGGAAGCCGTCGAAGCGGGGGTGAAGCCGTCGAACTGATAAAGGTTGTAACCCGAGTTGTAAGTAACGTGCTGAGTTGTTTCACTAATATAAGATCCGTCGTTCCTGAAAAATTTCACACCAACGTAGACCGTACCACTACTTGAGTGGTTTTTCGCGTAAGTAGAAAAGCAAAATTGACGGTGAGATCCGATGCTGAAAGACTGGGAAACATAAGCTCCAAGATGATCAAGTTTAACCGCTTTCGAACCACTGTAAATATATTCATTGGCAGTTCCGTAAGTCACGATGTTCGCTCCGGAGTTCAGGTACCATCCGGTCGATCCAGATTCAAAGTTCCGATTACTCAATTTATTGTTAGAACAAGTGGCAGACTTCAACTCTTCCGCATCTTCATAAGGAGTACCAGTATAGATTATATCATTGTCTTCACCGACAACTGGAGGGTTATCAGCTGAAAACATATTTCCATTCGGGTACACAAGGACATCTCCTTCCCGAAGGGTATTGCCCCCGGCGATAGAGATTTTCACATTTTGATATATAGCGTTGTCAGGCGTTCTTAATTTAGCATATCCCTTGCTATCAATGGCTAATCGCTCAGACATAGATTGCCCGTTAACGGTAGCCGAAAATTCTATAAATGAGCCCGTTGAAGCATTTGTTTCAAAGGCAATATATCCATCACGAAGCCCCGGAGAACTCTCTGGCATAACCGTGTATTCAAACACTTTCTGGTCCTGCCCATCGGTCTGTACCTGGTCTATCAATTCAGCAGAAAGGTTTTCCTGCGCCGATAGAGAAAAAGAAGATAATAGTGTTACTACAAACACCAATAGCAGGCCGTAGGCCTGCCGCTGAAGTACATTTAGCTTCATGGTAGATATATTGAAAATTGTGTTGTTCTGGTAAAGACCTATGTTGTTCATCTGTTGCGTATAGAGTAGCTTCCGGGGAAACGAAAACTATTGCATCCACCTGCTAATCAGGCTTTTGCATAAAAAATGTGTTGTTCAAAAACTAAAAAAATACGGTCTCTACCGAAGCAAAAACCTGGAATATGGTCTTTTAAGCATTTGCATTAACCGAAGTGTCCGCAATACAAAGGTACCATATCATCTTGATAACACAAACGGTTTTTCCGTTGAAAAGCCTTTAGCTGCTTGTAATTCAGCCTGATTGCGCTACTATACTGTAGACGTTTGGATTATGACAGAGTCACCAAGGAGGGATAAAGTTGTCTAAAAAAGTTGTCAAAGCATCTATTCGGGGGCATGAACTTAGTGTACCATCGACACAAACACCTTTAAATAGCCAAACACTACCGTTCCCTAAACAATACACATATTTTTTTCTCAACTTTATTGATAACCTCTTGCCTGCAGCTCAAAAAGCTCTGCGTACCTCCCTCTTAGTTCAATCAACTCTTCATGAGAGCCCATTTCAAGTCGCTTTCCGAACTCTAAAAACAGGATGACATCCGCCATCCGAACGGTAGAAAACCGATGGCTGATTAAGACCGCCGACTTCCCCGAAATCAGTTCCGTAAATCGTTGAAAAACTTCGTACTCGGCGCGGGCATCCAGGGCACTGGTTGGCTCATCCAAAATAAGTAATTGAGCGTCCCTCATGTAAGCGCGGGCGAGGGCTATTTTTTGCCACTGTCCACCACTGAGATCCATGGCACCGGCGAAGCGGCGACCAAGCAATTGATCATACTTTTC
>CALIGP010000325.1 GCA_938021455.1 uncultured Lewinella sp.
AGCCAGCCGTTATCAGGAATAAGAGGCCTGATTTAAGGTTGAAGATCTTTTTCATTAAAAGTCAGGATGAAGGTTCAGGTATTTTACATCCCCACAAACTCCACCACCTCCAATCCATAGCCTTCGAGCCCAACCCGATTCTTCGGGTTGTTCGATAGGATGCGGAGCTTAGAGACTTTCAAATCGCGCAGTATCTGCGCGCCGATGCCGAAGTCCCGCTGATCCATGCTGGCGGGCTGGCGGATGCTGGCTTTCTCGCCGTTTTCCATGCGGGACTTGAGGAGGCGCAGTCCGGCGATGACCTCGCTCCCGTCCTGGTGGGGGCGCATGAAGAGGAGGACGCCCTTACCGGCTTCTGCGATCTTTTCGAGCGGGCCGTGAAGGCCCGTGCTGTAGCCGGAGAGGAGACTATGCAACAGGTCCCTGCTACTTGTAGAGCTATGTACGCGGGTGAGCACGGGTTCGTCTACCATCCACTCCCCATGGGTGAGGGCGAGGTGTACGTCGTTGTTGGTTGTTTGCCGGTAAGCGTATAGCTTGAAGGGGCCGTAGCGAGTCTCGAGGTCCATGGTGAATTCACACTCCACAAGGCGCTCCATCTGAAGACGGTAGGCCACCAGGTCTTCGATGGAGATGATCTTGAGGTCATGTTCTTTGGCGAAGTTGAGGAGGTAGGGCAGGCGGGCCATGTCTCCGTCAGGCTTCAGAATCTCGACGATAACACCGGCGGGGAAGAGATTGGCCATGCGAGCCAGATCAACGGCAGCTTCGGTGTGTCCGGTACGGCGCAGCACGCCGCCCTTGACGGCGCGGAGAGGAAAGACATGCCCGGGGCGGGTGAAGTCCGTCGGCTTAGCGCTGTGCTCCGTCATCCGGCGGATGCAGGTCGCACGGTCGTAGGCGGAGATGCCCGTCGTGCAACCATGCCCGATGAGGTCGATGGTGACGGTGAAGGCCGTCTCGTGAACGTCTGTATTCGTTTCCACCATTTTGGTTAGACCTAGTCGATCAGCCTTGTCTTCGTCGATGGGCGTACAGATCAGGCCACGGCCATGCGTGGCCATGAAGTTGATCATCTCGGGCGTGATGCGCTCTGCGGCGCAGACGAAGTCGCCTTCGTTTTCCCGATCTTCATCGTCAACGACGATAATGACTTTGCCGGCCCGAATGTCGGCCACGGCTTCTTCGATGGTGTTAAGGCCTACGTTCCGTCCTGAAGTAGTGGAGGTAGACTTAGTTGCGGTTGGATGGTTGCCAGACATTGGTGGTGATTCCGGTTAGGAAGCGATAAAAGCCGACCAGGAGGGCGGCATTCATGGCTAGAAAATATCGTAGGCTGCGAAGGCCCTTGAGGTGAATGCCCATTGGGGCAAGCGCGAGATCAAGCAGTAAGCTTAAGACCAACAGCAGACTCCCAATACCAAACGCGGTAGCGGCCCAATGGTTGCCCAAAGGTAGAACGAGCAGACCAACACAAAGGGCACCAATGAGTAGGAAAAAAGGCGTCCACCAACGTAAAATTTTGTGACTGAATAAAGCAAAAGCCAACGCGTTTTTAGTGGGGAACCACCAAAGATGACAAAAACGGAACAGGTTTTGCCAATTACCGCCACTGATGCGGACTTTGCGGCGGAACTCGCCCTTGATCGTCTGCCCTACTGCTTCTTCAACAATAGCTTTTTCACTGCTGATTCCTTGCCAGCCAGCTTCATAGGCGGCCATACAGAGGAAGAAGTCGTCGACCAGGAAGTTCTCCGGTACGGGATGATAGGCTTCCGCCCGAATGGCCCAGCAGCCACCGAAGGGGCCGATCATGGCCCCCCAGAGTTGGCCCTCGGCCCGCTTGATGTTTACTTCCCGGTGGATGTATTGTTCTTCGGTCAGGCCAATCCCTTCTGCTTTACCGCCGGTCTGGACCATCGTGGTGTCAACTACGCCAATGCGTTCATTCTTAAGCATGGGGCGGACGAGCTCAGTGATGACGTTAGAGCGGAGGAGGACGGAGGCGTCGGTGAGGATTAAAACATTAAGAGACCTCTCCCCCGGCTCCTTTTGCTGCGCAGCTTCTCCGCTGGTCTCTTCGAGCCCGCTCCGAGGTCCGGAGGAGAGGGGAGACGTGGATGCTCGCTCCGCTCGTGAGTCAGGAGTGTTCTCCAACGAAGATGCATTCCCCGCTGCCCGCTGATTGCTGACTGCTGACCGCTGAAGGGCCAACTGATTGATAATCCCCGGTTTGCCCTGGCGAGAAGAAAAGAGGGTGGGGCGGAAGCGATCGTCTTTAGCGGCCCAGGCAGTTAAGATTTCGTTGGTGCGGTCACTGCTGTTGTCGCTGCCGATGAGGAATAAAAGTTCGCCGCTATAGTCTTGTGCGGCGAGGCTTTGTAGTTTGCTCTCCAACACGGACTCTTCGTTGTGTACAGCCATCAGAACGTGGACGGAGGGCCAGTTCATGGCTTCTTCAACCTCCCCTTTTTGGGGATGGCGCGAAGCGCCAACCGGGGGCGTTTGCACCTGCGTTTGCGCCTCCAAAGGTTGCACTTTCCGCGCCTTCCACACTACCCAAATTGGATAGAAGAGGTAGGTATGCAATACTGCAAGGACGCAAATTGACAGCACGGTAAGCAATAGGACGGTCACGCCACAAAGGTATCGTTTCGGGGGCAGATGGTTTAACGTCCTGAAACCCAACTCAGGCTTCCTTCATCAAGGTTCATCTCCACCCGACCACCGATGGGAACCGGGAAGTTCCGATCTCCGTGACCAGCGGGGAAGCCTGCTAGAATGGGAATGCCTAAGTTGTATAGCCGGTCGGAAAGTGTTTCGACCAAGCCTAGGGAATTATCATCCAGGTCTGCTTCGCAATCCACAAACTCTCCCAATAAGATACCCTTCGCCTTTCCTAAGTTAGCTCCCTGCCGCAGCTGGGTCAGCATCCGATCGATGCGGTAGGGCTTTTCGCCGACGTCTTCCAACAGGACGATTTTGTCCGTACAGTCCACCGCATAGGGTGTGCCGGTCATGGAAGCCAGGAGGGTTAGGTTACCACCAATCAGTACGCCGTTGACCGTTCCTTCCCCCGTTGAAAGAAGGCCAGGTGCGGTTAGTACCTTGGTCTGAGAACCGTCCGTTTCCTCGACACCAAGCATTTGAGCGAGTCCCTTACGATCTATCTCTTCGACGGTACTGGACGCCACGGGGCCGTGAATACCAACCAGACCGGTCTGCTGATAAAAAGCATTTAGCAGGGCGGTAATATCGCTATAACCAATCAGCAGTTTTGGGTTGGCCCGAATCAAATCGTAGTCGATCAGCGGCAGAAGACGCGTGCAGCCATAACCGCCCCGGATGGCCCAGACGGCCTGGATGTCGGGGTCACGAAAAGCTGCGTGTAAATCATTCAGGCGTTCTTCGTCAGTACCTGCCAGGTACCCGTTTTGGGCCAGGATGTTTTTAGCGGGCCGGACTTTGAAGCCCAGGCTTTCGACAAGTTTGATAGATTTTAGCAGGCGTTGCGAAGAGATAGGGCCTCCGGGGCAGATAAGGGCGATGGAGCCCCCGCGAGCGGGTGGAATTGGGCGACTGACCGGTTGGTCCCTTGTCTGCACCAGCGAGGGTGCCCTACAACTGGCCGCTGCTAGTAGGATTGCGGAGCTGGTAATAAATTCTCGTCGATACATATTTTACGGGCTATTGTAGTATACCATACACCACCGCCGCCAGCACCCCACCCGAAATTGGCCCCACAATCGGAATCCAGCTATACGCCCAGTTACTGCCTCCCTTACCTGGGATGGGCAAAATAGCATGCGCAATTCTTGGCCCCAGATCACGCGCAGGGTTAATGGCGTAGCCCGTCGTTCCCCCCAGACAGAGGCCGATGGCCAGGACTACAAGGGCGACCGGTAAAGCGTCTAATGAGCCCAACTGTTCCCCCGGACCGCCGAATACTGGCCCGGCTAAAAACAAGACTGCCAGCGCGAAGGCGAAGGTGCCTAAGAGCTCCGAAATGAAGTTAGATGGCGTACTTTCAATAGCAGGCCCGGTGGAAAAGGTACCCAGAATTTTTCCCTGATCTTCTTCAGCAGCATAATGTGGCATGTATTGTAGCCAGCAAAGCGTTGCGCCCAGAATAGCA
>CALIGP010000326.1 GCA_938021455.1 uncultured Lewinella sp.
GGGAATACTTCGAGCCGATGGCCTTCGATTATGAAGATGGAGAACTTACGCTTGTATCCCTTGATTTTCTGGGCGCGGGGCCGCAGGGGCAAGGGGCGTTGGAGCAGCAAGGAATTGCCGGCTGGTACTCTGCGCTGGAAACAGCGGACGTAAACGGTGATGGTAAGACAGACATCATTTTGGGTAATCATGGCCTTAACTCGCGCTTCCGCGCGAGTGCCGAGGCACCGGTCATCCTGCACGTCAACGACTTTGACCAGAATGGCTCGGCGGAGCAAATTCTCTCCACCTACGAAGAAGGTAAGGCATACCCAATGCCACTGTTGCACGATCTCGTTAAGCAGCTCCCCGGTCTTCGGAAGCGCTACCTGAAGTACAGCTCCTTCGGTGACCAGACGATGGAGGACATCTTCGACGCGGAGGTGCTTAATCGCTCCGTTCGACTGGAGGCCAATGAATTCCGAAGTATGGTATTGCTGAATCAAGGAGACGGAACTTTCCACATCAGCTACCTACCTGCCGCCGCTCAGGAAGCACCGATCTATGCCCTCCTGGCCAAGGATGTTGACGGAGATGGAGATCAGGATTTGCTGGTGGGCGGAAACTTCTACTACGTTAAGCCCGAAATTGGTCGCTATGACGCGGGCCGCGGCCTGTTGCTGGAGAATGACGGTGCAGGTAACTTCCGCGCCCTGTCGTCCGCTGAAAGCGGTATCAACATAGAAGGAGAGATTCGGAATATCGTCAGTCTCGGACGTGGCCGCTACCTCTTCGGCAGAAACAATGAAGCGCCGATATTACTGATCCCGTAGAGGACGAATAACCGCTAGCCCGGTAGATCCCGTAGGGATCGAACATCCTTAGCCCCGGATGAAGGAGAGGGCGTAGCCATCGCCGTAATCCGGGGAGTCCGAGCGCGTAGCGCGAGTAGATGTTACGTAAAAACCTTGCTCTTGTTAGCCTCCCCTTTGGGGACTGGCGCGTAGCGCCAGATAGGGGCGTTTGCACCTGCGTCAGCGCCCTACACCAACCCGTCCTTCTGCAATTCCTTCCGCAGATTATCGAGTACACCATTGATGAATTCCCGGCTCTTGTCCGTAGAATAACTCTTGGAAATATCAACGTACTCATTGATGGTCACCTCCGGCGCGATGGCGGGGAATTGGGTGAATTCCCCAACGGCCATCTTGATCAGAATCATGTCAATGATAGCAACCCGCTCTGCTTCCCAGTTCTGGAGTAACGGCTTGATGCGCTCCAGCAGGGCTTCGTCGCTTTCCACGACGAACTTGAGCAGTGGCTGGCCGAAATCGAGGATGGCTTCACCGTGGTTTTGGTAAGACTGGTAGAAGTCCTGGTCGGCTGGAAGGGCCTTGATGGTCTTTTTTATGGCACCAATCACGAGACTTTTATCGCCCGACCAAAGTGGGAAGTGATCTTCCACCATGCCCAGGAAGAGTTCTTGGGATTGTAACCACTTGTAGAGTTTGAGCAATAGCGCGGTGGTCGCTTCTGGAGTTGTGTCCCCTTTAGCCAGGTATTCTTGTGAGGCTTCCGTCGTCAGAAAGTCGCGGTAGAGCCCTTGAATTTGGTCTGCGTCGATAGTGCGCTTAACGCCCGCCTGCTCGTAAGCACGGGAGAGTTCGTGGTTGTCCGAAAGGGAGGCAACCGTTGGGTTGTCCGCCAGAATAGACTGGAAGGCCTTGTCCTCAGCCGTTGGTCTTAGCTTCGCCCGACGGGTCGCCAGGTCGTGCTTCGCGTATTCACAGACCCGCTGAATAATGAGCAGGTTCTGGAGGTATAGTTTGTAGCTGTTGTCCACCATTTGAATAAACAGCGACTCATAAGCCCGGGGACTTTTGAACTGCTGCCGCTGGGCGGCGTAGAGCACCTGCATGATCTTGATACGAACGTTACGACGACTCAGCATAATGGGACAAATTTTCAATGGGCGCGGAGGGGTTCGTTTGCCCGAGCGCAAAGCAACGAAAAATTTAGGCAGGGTGCAAGTTTCAGGTTGTGTATCACGAGATGCACGATCCACTAAGAAAACCTCTCCCCCGGCCCCTCTCCGGAGGAGAGGGGAGACGTCTCCGGCGGCAAATTTCTGTAGGAAATTGCAATTTGTTATGCATACGGGGAGAGGTGTGCTGACTATTTCGCCAATTATTTGCAGATAGTACAGCTAAAACAGACGGTAAAATAGTAGAGACAGGGCATGCTCTGTCTCTACTATTTTACCATTTCGTTGTTCCCGTTTCTAAGATGTTGGTCTATAGCATCTCAGGTTTTGGGCAATCACTTTCCGGCCGCTAGCAGCTCCTTTGCCTTGATTTCCTCAAAAGCCGGGAGCTTACTATGGTGCCATTTATTAATAATCACACCGTCTTTCATCAGCACAACACCCGGATTAGACCGAATGATGGTCTTCAGCATAATGTCGTCCCCCTGCCAGAAAGGGTAGTCGGCTCCGATGGTTGTCCGGAAGTCATTGATGGCTGCCGGGTCGTTGAGTTTTGTCATGCCCACCACTTTGTGGCCAGCTGCCAGCGCAGCTTTTGCTACGGGTTGAATGTCGTTGGTCCAATCCTCGAGGTAACTGTCTTTCCACTTTCCGGGCTCGCCTTTCAGCTTGAAGGCCACGATGAGGAAGGTGTATCCTTTGTCTTCCAGCATGGCGGGAATGGGATCATCGCCGGTTGCATCCGTCATTTCGAAATCACTGATCTTAGTAGGCTCAATGGTCAATTCTGATTTAAGCTGGACGTATTCCCACTGGTCTTCGGGATAGTTTTGGTACTCTTTGAGAAAGTCCGCCATGGACAGTTCTTCCGCTTCTCCGGTAGCTTTGCTGATCATCTTGTAGCCCGTTACCTGAACGGCCGCAGCGGCATCCATCTCGGCTTGTTTCACGGCGGCTACGTCGGCGTTCACCTTGAAGGGACGGAAGTCCTGCCCTGGAATATCCCAAACGTAATTGCTCATGCCATACACGAGGGTGATGACGGAGATGGCCGCTACCGCAATTGTACGGATCTTCGGGCTAAAGAGCTCGTGTTGCTTCTTAGTGAAAAGGAGGAAGAGGATGGCGGGCACCAGTAATGCAACGTCCTTCAGGAAGGAGGTCTTGGGCTCCAGTTTGAGGAAATCTCCGAAACAGCCACAGTCCGTTACTTTCATGTTAGACTCGGCGTACGCTCCCCAGCTGCCGAATTCAAAGAAGTTAACTCCGGAAGGTACATAGCCAGTAAGGAAGGTAAATCCGGTAAGCACCGTAAAAAAGGCCACGATAAGGAAGAATAGCCAGGAGGTAAGTTTAGGCCAGGCTCCCAGGATGAGCATAAGGCCCAAGGCAATTTCCAACACGATCATGAAAACGGAAAAGCCGACACTTAGCTCGCTCAGTACGGGGAAAATCGGTGCCAGGAAGCTCATCGCCGTATCCGCAAAGGTCGATTCGAACTCCGCGAAATACTGCTCCATCTTATAGGCAGTGCCAAGTGGGTCAACGGCCTTCACGTAGCCGGAGAACAGAAATAGCGCGCCCGTGAAGTTTTGCAGGAAGCTCATCCAGAGGCTCTCCTTTTCTTTGAGGACGTAGTAAGTGATGCCCGTCAGGCCCAGGGCGGCGATGAAGATGTAGGTCAGTAGCGTGGTCAGCGTCATTTGGCGGTAGCTTTGTGTGGAAGTACGAAGGTACTACACACAGAAGGGGATTGGGTTCAGGTGGGGGTGTCAACGGCTTGTTAAGCCTTGAGGGCTTAACGTGGCCCCACCGCCCCATTCCGCTGCGCGCCCAGCACCTTCACATCCTTCCGCAAATACTCCAACAGCTCATCCGCACCCATCAGATTAGGATCGGCCGTGATGAGGTAGTAGTTGCCGTTAGGGCTCATGCGCTGCTTGAATTGAACGTTCTGTTTACCGTAGGCGATCAACCAGGTTTCTACGTTGGTGCCGGGTTCCAGTTCAACGATGATCTCTTCGCGTTCTTTGTTGGCCTTCGGACGAAGGTTCATTCCGGGAATAGTATCAGAAACAGGCCGGTAATTGGGCATCTCCGCTAAACGGCGGAGCTTGAGTGCCAAATTTTCCAATTCCGGGGTAGAGCTTTCCTTAAAAGAGGTGGTGTAGCCTTCACCTTCCTCATTATAGAAGGTGATTTCCTTAGAGGGGGCGTCCGGAATCTGACTGCGGAAGGCGCGAGGGTAGTTCTGAAAATCCGCCCGTTCAAAGCTATCGATAACGGATACGACCCGCCTGCGATCAATACTTTTCTGCCAGACCCCGGGCCGTTCCGTGAATCGCTCTCCCTTAAAAACGAGCAAGCCGTTATCATAGACATCGAGGCGATAGACTTCACAGCGGCCATAGCAGGCTCCCTGGTAGTAGCTGATGCGAAGGTCGTATTTGTCCGCATTCTGCGCCTGTGGGCCGAGGATTACGGCGGGGTCACAGGAACTAGCCAGAAAGAGGGTAGAGAGTAGGGCACAAAGCCCTAGTTTATACAATAGCGTCATTAGGGTAGGGGATTACTCAGGAACGGTGAGGAGAATGTCCATGCGGCGGTTGGCGGCTTGTCCTTGTGGTGTAGAACTATCCGCAACGGGGGAATAAAAGCCTTTTCCGCCAGCGGTAATCTTTGCGGGATCGAGGCCGTAGTTAACCAGCTGTTGAGCGACATTGATGGCCTTGTCCGTACTGTCTTCGTAAGCCCGCAGTGCATTGGGGTTGGCCCCATCGGCGTGGCCGATGACGATGTATTCTAGTGAAGGGTAGTGCCGCAGCGTAGTCGCCATCCGGCGCAGCAGCTGCTGCCCTCCCTGACTGACGGTGAAGCCGTCCGAACTGAGATTGCCTTCTGCCAGGCTTACCTGCAGCCGGTTATTGCCAGCTGGCGAAACGACGTAGCTCTTACCCGGCAGACCAGCGTTGGCTAATAGCTGATTCAGGTCATTCTGAATGGTATTAAGTAATAGCGCAGCATTCTGGCTGCCGCTGAGGGGCGGACGTTGACCGGGGTCCCGGCTAACGGTGCCGTAGGAAACCGGCTGGCCGCCTCCGGCCGGGGCGTAGTCGCCTTCCACACGCTCAATGGCCTCCTGGCGGGCCTGAAGGTCGAGCTCTAGCTGACGAAGCTCCTGCTCCCGGGCTGAAACCTGTGCGTTGCGTTCCGCCAGGCTCTGCTGAAGGCCCGTAACCTCTGAACCGTTACTGGAGAGCATACTCTGGCTTTGCCCCAGCAGCTCATTGTAACGGACTTCCAGGTCCTGGTAACTTTTATTCAGGGATACATTCGTGGCCGTAAGCGATTCTACCTGACGAATTCGTTGGGTAAGCTCACTCCCCGTTAGGTCTACTTCATCGTAAGAACTGATGGCGCGTTGGTCAGCAAGACTGTCCGCCAGAGCTGATTGATTGCGGTAGTAATTCCGCTCCGTTACGATAGAATCGTACTGATTTCGTGGGATACACGAAAAAAACAGAGAGCTAAGTAAAAGGGTAGCAATAAGATTTTTCATCAGGTATTAGTTGGTTTGCATGCTATTGATGCCTAAAAGTAGGATAATTCACCGATGTTTGCCCTTCCTTAAACGTTACACCATGCAACCGATGCCTTCCCGGAGCACTAGCTTCATCACAATACTCACTAAAATGAGCCTTTTTGCGGGCTTGTTTTTGCTGGTCTTTAGCTGTAATAATAGTGCAGCCAACGCTCAAACCGGAGACCCGGTAGTGGGTAAGGTCAACCCACGAAGTCCGTTGATTCAGGATGCAGGGTTTACCGGAGATAAAAAAGCGCGCGCTCTGATTATTCGGATGGGAGAGGCCAAAGCCAAAACCGGAGAAAAGGTTTGCCTGCCCGTAGAAGCGACTGGTTTCAAGGATTTGCTGGGCTTCCAGTTCACGATGCGTTTTGATAGTGCGGCCCTGAAGTACGAATCCGTCCGTGGCATGAAACTGCCCGGCTATGGAGTCGACAAATTCGGCGTGCGTTTCGCCGATCGCGGTTACGTGTCTTCGCTTTGGACGGACCCGGACATCGTTAATGGTTCCTCGATGCCTGACAACAGCAAGCTCTTCGAAATATGCTTCACCAACCTCATGAAGAAAGGGGAGGAAGCTGAGGTGAAGTTTCAGGATGGGCCAACGGCCTTCGAAGTGATTTCTAACAAGATGGAGCAACTGCGGTTGGTGCACGCCAATGGGAAGGTGACGAGTAGGTAGGCGGTACTTCGGCAAGCTCAGCAGGGGCCGCGGACGCCGGTGCAGGGAAGGTCCCGCTCGACGCCGCCTCCGGCGACGAGTGGTAGCAAGCTCCCCTGATTCTCCTGATAGGCTATAGCTCTTATTTGTAAGTGAGTCGAAAACTGCTTAGCTTTGTAAATAAGCTAACTATTCGACATGCACCACGAACCCCTAAGAACTTTATTCTCCCGTCAACACGATACTGTCTTTCCCAAGCTAGGCGTATTCCTTGCCGGGCCAACTCCGCCCGACGGTAGTATGGCTTCCGGCTGGAGAAGAGTGGTTACGGAATCTTTGAAAAAAGACCCTCGCTTACACCCCGGAATGATTGTCGTGTCCCCTGAGCCTAAAACTGGCTACTGGAGTGAGATTGATAATGACAACCCTCAATCAGAGCTGGAGAACGTCCGTGATAAGCAAATGCCCTGGGAGCTTCAGTACTTAACCCTCTGTGACGTTACGGCTTTTTGGCTGCCTACCTATTGGTCAGCGGAAAAGTCCGGTCCATTTGCTCCAAACATCGGCCCGACTAGCCGCTGGGAATTCGGCTATTTCCTTCAGGAGTACCTCCGTCGTCCGGACCAACGAAAATTTATTATTGGTGGACCGGATGATGCCGATAGTGTGAAATGGGCCAAGAAGATGACCGACATTCACGGTATTCCCTGGTATAGTTTGCCTGTTGATCGTAAGGAAGAACTAGTGTCTCCAGATTTTGTCGAAGCCATTGCCCTTGCGCTATTGGCTAATGACTGGGCGTATTGAAGCCTGATAATCTATGTTGTTCTGGCAGTCCAATCCCCCTGGCATAGCTTTTGCTTTATAATCAGCTATGCAACAACGTGACTTACTCAAAGACGAAATCGAACGGCTGGGCGCTATAATTGGTAAAGCCATTGCTCGTTTATTGGCAACTACTTCTGGTAATAAACCAGGTTCCAATTGGGAGCAAATGGTCAATGATGAGCTATGGGAAGCATTGGGCCTACCCTTAAACATGCTGTTGACCGCTGATAGAGAAAAGTTGCTACAATTAATGGGCGAACAGAAAATGACCCCCGTCCACATCGAACAGTTAGCCGATTTTCTCTACCAAGCTGCCGGGAAAGAAGACCGCTTAAACCAGCGGGTTATTCTGCTTGAACGAGCCTTATTACTCTACGATCTTTCCGCTACGGAGTCTGGAGATTATAGCTTTTCGCGAGTGGAAAAAGAGCGGAAAATTCAGCAGCAACTTTCTGGGCTTCGTCGGTCGTAAAACAAGTATTGTCCGTTTTGGCGATGGAGTGAAAAAGCTGCTCTTTGAGAAAAAGGAACCAGTATATGAACGACGCTATTTTCTTCGATCAGCCCACCATTCTCTCTGCAGTAGAAGCAAAGTCTGCGGAAGTAGGCTTCACCATGCCCTCCGATAAGTACATTGGCAGCCTGCTCAAAACTTTGATGAGC
>CALIGP010000327.1 GCA_938021455.1 uncultured Lewinella sp.
GGCCTTGGTCAAAATCGGTTATGACGGCCCCCTCCGCGCCGAACCCTTCAATTCCACCCTGAACCAAATGGACAACGAGATGGCAATAGCCGCTACTTTCAATGCGGTCAAGACTTCCGTAGAAAAGGCGCTGGGTTAGACGCCGCGCTTTTAGGCCCAACCGAAGGAAGCACCTAAAAGCGCGAAGCGCGTCTATCAGAAAAGGGAGCGGAGCGACTCTTTTCGTATAAAAGCTCGCGCAACGAGCGTCTATCAGAAAAAGGAGCACAGCGACCTTTTTCGTCTAAAGTGTAAACGGCAGAGCCGTTTACACTTTAGGTTCCCACCCTTTCTCATACTCCCGCTCCCACATGGCCATGGCTTCTTTCTCCTTCGGCATGCCGGTTTTGGGGTCAGTATGTAAGTCCATCTTCAGGCGCTGGGCCATATTGCCGAGATGGCAAATGGTTACGCTGGGGTTAGCATCATCGATCGGGCTGTTGAGGTCAGCGTCACCGTTGATGGCGGAGATGAAATTACGGATGTGACGATCGTCCAGGCTTCCACCACCAGCGGTACCCATGTCAACGCTCTTACCTTCTTCTTTTTCGGAACGAATTTCTTCTCCCTTAAGGTCGAATACTTTGAAGCCCCAGCGGCCCATCAACACGCTTCCTTCGGTACCGTGAATTAAAGAGCCACGCCCCTGGTTATAGAAGTTTTTTCCGTTGCAGCTTTTACCCTCCCAATGGATGGTCTTATCGTCACCAAACTCAAAGCTGGCGAGCTGCGTATCAAAAGCTTCCCAGTCATCATCAAAGTGGTAGCGGCCTCCGGTGCTGCTTACGCGGGTAGGGTAGTGGACGTCAAGCGCCCAGCGGCACATGTCAATTTCGTGGGTGCCGTTGTTCAATAACTCCCCCGTTCCGTATTTCCAGAACCAGTGCCAGTTGTAGTGTACGAGGTTGTCCGTGTACTCCTGACGAGGAGCAGGCCCTTGCCAGAGGTCCCAGTCCAGCCATTCCGGCTTGCGGGTTTCCTTGCCAACTCCGATGCCGCCACGGGTATTGCTGTACCAGGCTTTACCGGCGTAGGCTTTCCCGATGAGTCCGTCATGAATTTCTTTAATGACCTTGTTCAGGGATACGGAGCTACGGGTTTGGTTACCCATTTGCACCAGCTTGCCTTCTTTCTTCTGCTTGGCAACGAGCAACTCTCCTTCATGGGGGTTATGGCTGGAGGGCTTCTCCAGATAAACGTGCTTACCTGCTTCAAGGGCCATGATGGCCATCGGGGCGTGCCAGTGATCGGGGGTGGCAATCACTACGGCGTCAACGTCGCGGTCTTCGAGAAAACGGCGGAAGTCCTGGTTACCCTTTGGCTTGCGGCCTGTGGCGTCAAAGACCGTCTTTTGTCCTTTTGCAACGGCCCGAGTATCTACGTCTCCAATGCCGTAAACAAGACAATCTTTCGCGTTGGCAAAAGTGCCGGTAAGGGAGTTGCCCCGGCTGTTCGTGCCAAAGACGGCTACATTGATTTGACGGTTAGCACCGATAATGGAATTGCGCGAATAAGCGGGCATCCCGATGGCCGCACCGGCACTGGCCAGGGCAGCGTTGCGGATAAATTTTCTTCTGGTTGGCATGATCGTAGATTGTTTTTTGGGATGAAACGTTAAGTAAAGTAAGAATAAGCTTAGAACTCCCGGATTTTAATGGACCGGAAGGAAACGGCGTCACCATGATCCTGTAACAGAATTGGCCCGGCTGGCCAGCGGCCGAAGTTCTCCCAGTCCTTGTATTTGCTGTAAGCCACCAGGGCGCCAAACATTTGGCTAAAACGATCGTATTCTACGACCTTATAGCCGTTGAGCCAGTGCTCTACGTGACCACCCTTAACGACAATACGACCACGATTCCAGCCATTGATGTGAGTTTCCACGTTTCGGTGAGTATCCAGCACTTTGGCGGTAATGAGGTCGTACAATGAACCTGCAGTACGGTTGCCGGCAACGCCCTTCTTGGCGTCCGGGTGTACGGCATTGTCCAGAATCTGAAACTCCAGACCGATGGCAGAGCCAGCGCCCTTGTTTAGTTTGGGGTCAACGAAATACTTAACGCCGGAGTTGGCGCCTTTAGTTGGCTTGAACTCAAACTGCAGTTCAAAATCACTGAAGTGATCGGTGGTAATAATGTCTCCTCCATTGGTGCTTTCGCCGCCATCGCTGGGTAAAACATGTAGGGCGTCATCTTTGATCTCCCAACCTTTTTCGGGGAAACCATCTAGTTTAGCTCCTCGCCAACCTGCGGTCGTTTTGCCGTCCCATAGCAAACGCCAACCCTGGCGTCGCTCATCGTCCGTTACGGTATTAGGCACCAGGTTAACCTGCGGTGCAGCGGGACCTGCCATCAGGTCAGCGGCTGCCGGGTTTTCCTTAATCCGGATGTTGCGCCAGCGCATTTCTTTACCCGCTAGTTCTTTGTTTACGCTGTGTACCTGCAGGCAGATCATACCCTTGGCGTCCATATTGTCCACCAGGTTCGCAATGGGCTTACCGTTCAGGAAGGTTTTGAGGGTATTACCCACAAATTCAATCCGTAGCTTATTCCAGGCACCGTGTAAGAATCCCATTCTTGCCGGAGGATTATAGTGTAGCGGGTAGATCCAGCCCCGTCTTCGTTCATCGTAGATTCCAGCAGTATAGGCCCGTTCACTGGGGTCGATTTCGACCTGGTAGCCAAAGATCCTACGAATGTCTTTTTCTTGTCGCCACTGCCCGCGAGCCATCACCCCGGAGTTGAGTGGCGCTTCATTCTTGAACTCCATTTCCAATACGAAGTCACTATACTCTTTTTCTGTGCAGAGAAAGGTATTGGGTGTATTCATTACGGCAGTGCCTAAGATCGCGTCACCTTCGGCAATAAAGGGAGCGGTGCCACCGTATGATTCCCAGCCGTCCAGGTCTTTTCCGTTGAACAGCGGACTGAATCCGTCCTGGGATAGCAGAGGGAAGGCTACGGCAAGACAAAAAAGAGAAAGTGTAATTCGTTGCATCGACTTAATTTTTCGAAATGTAAGCAACCTTATTAATAGTTGGGTCATCCTTTAACGTGTAATTATGACACATAAGCGTTTTTTATTGTTGCTTTTGGTTCTTTGGGCGCTGACGCTGGTGCAAGGGGAGGTTCAAGGGCAAAGCGAGTTCGAATTACGCACCGCCGAAGGCGGTGTCAAGGTCTACGTTCGTTCCGAAGTCAATGATGAGATGAGCGTCCGTGTCACCACTTCCGCCCACGCTACCGTCGGGCAGGCCCTGGCGACCATCGATGATGCCCCCCAATACCCGGAGTGGGTACATCGCTGCGCAGAAGCTTACGTACTTCCCGGGGGAGACGCTAACGCTTACACTTATTACTCCCGCATTGATATGCCTTTCCCCTTCGGCGACCGGGAAGTAGTTGGCGCTATTTCACAGCTAATTGACCCACAAACGGGTATTCTTACGCGTACCATCCAGGCTGATCCGGAGGCTATACCTCCCAATAAAGGCGTCGATCGCATTGGCGTTTATTCCGCTGTTTGGGTTATTGCTCCTAACACCGATGGCGGGATCGACATCAGTTGTACGGTTCGAACAGCCGCCGGTGCCGGTTTGCCCAACTTGTTGCGCAAAGAGGTGATGACCGGTGGGCCCGCCAAAACGGTCCGAAACCTGGTCGCTCGCCTGGAGGCTGTAGCCCCGGCTTCAGCCGGAGGCTAATTGTATCAGGTACTTCAAGCGTCTTTATACAGTTTGAACAGCTGAGTTTCTGCATCATGACGATTAGCCTTGCCGTAACTTTCTTCAATGCTTAGTTTGCCGTAAAAGAGATTATAATAGAAACTAATGGTAAAGTATAATGCTGCACTTCCATCAGGATATCCATCTGGCGCGATGTAGTAGCTGGCACCGGATGCAAAAAAGGCTTGGCTCATAGGTAGCGTTCCAGTCATGCAAGCAGTCGACAATACTACATTATTCCTAAAAGTCAGATGCTCCTTTATATTCTCTGGAGTCATTCGCCGTTTAAAAAGCTGTTTCTCTTCGAGCGCTGTTGCTAATTCTGCCAGTTCGAAGCCGGTTTCAGCGCCATGGCCACTGAATAATATATGATTTGCCCGTTCATCTTGCCCGCTCAGAAGTTCAACTATGTGATTAGGTTGACCAACCCAAAAAGTATTGACTTTTACAGACCAGTTTTCTAAACACGATCTTATCGCATGCGCCTCCATATCTCCATCAATTACTATGATGTCTACCTCGTCACAGTACATAGAATAGTTGATTTGAATTGAAAACTTTGCCCAGTTTACCTTTAGAGATCGATCTATTCGTTATACCGCAATCGGAGCCCTAATCCCCGGCTGCGGATCATATCCCATCAGCTCAATGTCATCGTACCCGATGTCAAAAATCCCCGGAGCATTATCTCTGATCTGTAAGGTGGGAAGTGTGCCGGGCGTGCGGGACAGTTGTTCCCTGGTTTGTTCCAGGTGGTTGCTGTAAAGGTGAGCATCTCCTAGTGTATGGACAAAATCTCCGACTTCAAGCCCACACTCCCGGGCTACCAAATGTACCAATAGAGCGTAAGAGGCAATATTGAAGGGGACACCCAAAAAGGTGTCGGCCGAACGTTGGTAAAGCTGGCAGCTCAACCGGCCGTCAGCCACGTAAAACTGAAACATCGTATGACAGGGCGGAAGACCGGCTTTGGCCATCTCCGGGATGTCTACCGGGTTCCAGGCCGTAACGATGTGTCGGCGGCTATTCGGGTTTGTTTTGATGGATTCAATGACACCCGCTAATTGATCAACTCCGCTAAAGTTCCGCCATTGACGCCCATATACGGGGCCGAGCTCTCCCCACTGGGCAGCGAAGTTGGCATCATCAATAACCCGTTGCACAAAGGTTTTCATCTCCGTCTTCCATTCCGGACTGTGTTTTGGGAAGCTTTCCTCCATTCCGTTCTGCTGCAGATAATATTGGAATGGCCACTCGTTCCAGATGCGAACTCCGTTTTGCACGAGGTAGCGTAAGTTAGTATCCCCTCTAATGAACCAAATGAGCTCATGAACGATACTTTTCCAATGCACCTTTTTGGTGGTCAGTATCGGAAATCCCTCCCGTAGGTCGAAGCGCATCTGGTAACCAAAAACGGATTTGGTTCCGGTTCCCGTCCGGTCACCTTTAGTTGTTCCCTTGGTGAGAATATGGTCAAGAAGCGAAAGGTAGGTTTGCATACAAAAGGTTCCTTATGGTCTGCAGTAGATTCGCTGAGGGGTCAGGTCAGAATTTCTGCAAAAAAAATTTTTGCAAATTATCCTTTTTTGACGAGTTGATCGTCTCAACGCAGGGTTTCTACCCTTTAATGACTGTTTACGGGCAGCTTAGGGTGAATTTAGACTTGTCGCATGGTGACCTAACAAAATACTTACACGTCCAAATGGTGTTTACACGTTGATACATCCAAAACAATTTGGCCTCCCTCGCGCTTTAAGTCGAGTAGTTATACAAGTATATATCCCTTCCAAAATTAACCAAATATGATCTTCCAACCTTTTTCGAATAAGACCGCTATTGTTACCGGATCAGGTAATGGAATTGGCTACGCTATCGCTGAGCATTTGATTCGCGAAGGAGCCAACGTAGTCATCAACGATATTAACCCCAAGGTGGCTGCTCAGGCAGCACTAAAGCTAAACAGAGCGACGGATGGTAAACTTGCCCATGCTTACCCTGG
>CALIGP010000328.1 GCA_938021455.1 uncultured Lewinella sp.
TCCTTCGGGTCGAGGGTAAAGAGGAGTTCGTAATCTTCGCCGCCGGAGAGGGCGCAAGTGATGGGGTCAAGGTTGAATTCGAGGGCCTGTAGCTGGGCTTCCTGCTTGATGGGAACGTTGCCTTCTTCGAGAATCGCGCCGACATCACTGGCCTTACAGATGTGCATAATCTCGCTGGCGAGGCCATCGGAGATGTCAATCATCGACGTAGGGACGATGTCGTTCTTGGCAAAGAGATCAATCATATCCGTGCGCGCCTCGGGGCGGAGGATGGCGGCGTAGAGCTCTTTGTTTTCGGGCTTCATCTCCGGCTGCATATCGGGGTTGGCGAGGTAGACAGCCTTTTCCCGTTCGAGGAGTTGCAGACCGAGATAGGCACTACCGAGGTGGCCCGTAATACAGATCAGGTCCCCCATTTTTGCGCCGGAGCGACGGGTGATCCGGCTGGCCGGTGCGCGGCCGATAGCCGTGATGGATAGAATCAGCCCTTTGTTAGAGCTCGTCGTGTCACCACCCACCAGATCGATGCCGTAGGTATCGCAAGCGGCCTTAATCCCGGCGTACAACTCATCGAGTGTCTCCACGCTAAAGCGATTAGAGATCGCGATACTAACGGTGATCTGTTGCGGACGGGCGTTCATCGCGCAGATGTCAGACACATTAACGGCCACGGCCTTGTAGCCGAGGTGCTTCAGCGGGGTATAACCCAGGTCGAAGTGGATGCCTTCCACGAGCATATCGGTGCTGACGACGAGCTGCTCATCGCCACCGGTGGCAATGATGGCGGCATCATCACCAACGCCCAGCACGGTACTGGGCTGGCGGTTTTTGAAGCTGGCCGTCAGGTGATCAATCAGGCCGAATTCGCCGAGGGTGTTGACGTCAGTACGGGTGGACATAAGTTTTGTTTAAAGGCAAGAAGCGGGGCGACGGAGCGCGGGTGCAAGGGAAAGTTAAAGGAGCAATAGCTTGCATAATAACCCGCTGGGGGGCGGGTAGTTGTCTGTTTAAGCAAAAGGCCCTTTTCGTCCACCCTTGTCTACTTTCAGTTCGGGCACTCCATACCAGGTTCGGAATAAAAAGCCGCAGAGCACGCCAAAGACAAACCCACCGATGTGCGCCCACCAGGCGATGCCGCCACTGGTATCTCCCATGCTGGCGTAACCAGATTGTGACTGCTGAAAGAACCAGAACCCCAGGAAGACGAAAGCAGGTACATTGACCCTGAAAAAGACGAAATAACCCTTGATGTTAGATTTGGGAAACATCACAATGTAAGCCCCCATTACGGCGGAGAGCGCTCCGCTGGCGCCTACTGCCGGGATCTCACTGCCGGCATTGAAGTAGATATGGCACAGCCCCGCTGCCAGCCCACCCAGGACGTAGAAAACCGCAAAGGGCGCATTCCCGATGGAGGCTTCAATATTATCGGCGAATATCCACATGTAGAGCATATTACCGATCAGGTGCATCCAGCCGCCATGCAGAAAAGTGGACGTGAGCAGGGTTTGATAATCCTGCCCAGCCTCAATCTCAGCGGGGATGCAGCCGTATTCGTATACGAACTCGTTGAACGCTCCGACATCCAGCGTTGCCTGAAAGATGAAGATGAGTACATTGAGGGCAATGAAGCCATAGGCAAAGTAGGGCTTGTGGCCCTGGTGAACCTGGTCGTCTCCGATGGGAAAAAACATATGCGTTGAATGGTGTCGTCAATACTGACAACGGGAGAAAATCTGGCTTAACAAGCCAGACGAAACGAAATTAGATTTACTGTACGGCGGCTTTGGTCACCCGGACCTTCAGCCGGTAACCCGCCGGATCGATCTTTACCCGTGCTTGCGGGTAAGGCTCCAGGCCCATTACCTGTACAGAACCCTCAGGAACGGCAAAGTAAGCCGGTTGTTTAGCATCTGCATTGATCTCAACGTTTTGCTCGCTGCCATCAGCGAGAACAACGCGGACGATGGCTTCTCCGGCACGAATGCAGTCCATGCCCTTCGGGCAGCGGCTATCTGAAACAACCTCCATAAACGTAAAGGCGGATGGCGTTTTAGCGACGATCAACCCGCTGCCAATCAGCACTTCCATTTGCTCTCCGTAGGTGGTGGTCGCCATTGGCCCGCCGCCTACGGCGACGTCGGCCACCTTTTTAGTACAAGAGAAAGCCAGCAAGACACAAAGGATAGAAGCGAGACGAAAAAGCATAGATGGTTGTTTTGCGAAGGACAAGGTAGGAACTATGCGTAACTCAGGCTGTCCTTGTCCCTTCTCGTCTCAACCCAGCCGTCGGACCGCCCCTCGTTCCTCGGGAATCGGACCGACGGCTTAGTAGGCAGGAAGACAGTCCGTTGACATCGCGAAAAGGATGGGAATCTGCAATCGGCTCTCCCTTCCCTTGCACCTGCGTCCGCGCCCACTCCCCACGTTAAGCCCCGACAAACAGCTGCGTAAATCCGCCTAATCCGTGATCCCTGGTCCATTAACAAACATTCTTGCCCATAAAACGATTACTTTCCTGATTACTTAACCATACCATATCATGAGAAGACTATTGTACCTGCTGGCCATACTGGCCTTTACTACCACCATCTTTGCTCAGGAAGAGAAGAAAGAGGAAGAGAAAAAAGAAGAAAAGAAGGAGAAAAAAGATCCTTATGTAGAGCTACTGGAAGACGCGGAAGTTGCCAACGGCCTCTTCGATGTCATCTCCAAGGACGGCAAAACTTACTTCGAAATTCCGATGAGCTTGCTCGAAGACGAGATCCTCGTCGTCAGCCGCATCAGTGGTTTCGTGAAGGGGCTCAACTTCGGCGGCGCAGGTACCCGTAGCCGGCCTCAGCAGGTTGTCCGCTGGCAGAAAAAAGGAAAAAAACTCCTGCTTCGCAGTGTGAGTTTCAACAGCGTGGCTGACGAAAGCCTGCCCGTTTACCAATCCGTCAAGAATAATAATTTTGAACCTATCATCGATGCCTATGACGTAAAAATCTATGGTAAAGACAGCCTCAGTTATGTGGTCGACGTAACGAGTCTGTTCACTACGGACATCCCCATGTTTGGTGCCATGAGCGATGGCCAGCGAAAAGCCTTTGCCATCAAAGGTCTCGACAAAAAGCGGAGTATGGTCATGTCCACCAAGGCATTTCCCAGCAACGTAGAGGTTCGCCACATCCTTACTTACACGGGTAGCAAACTACCCGACAACCAGGTAACCGGCACCCTATCCATCGAGATGAACCAAAGCTTCATCCTCCTACCCGCCGAGCCCATGCAGCCCCGGATCTATGACCCCCGGGTGGCCTACTTCAGCATCCGACAGACGAACTACGGCCTCGACGCCCAACGCGCCGAAACCCAGCGTTTCATCACCCGCTGGCGCCTGGAACCCGTTGACATGGAAGCCTGGAAACGTGGCGAACTCGTGGACGTGAAGAAGCCTATCGTCTACTACATCGACCCCGCTACGCCAGAAGACTGGGCACCCTACATCGCCCAGGGCGTTGATGATTGGGCCAAGGTCTTCGAGAAGATCGGCCTCAAGAACGCCATCATGAGTAAGCGCGCACCCACTAAGGCCGAAGACCCTGACTGGAGCCCGGAAGACGTTCGCTACAGCGTCATCCGCTACGTCACGACTGACATCCAGAACGCTATGGGGCCACACGTACACGACCCCCGGACCGGTGAGATTCTCGAATCTGACATCATCTGGTACCACAACGTGATGAAGCTGCTGCGTAACTGGTACATGATCCAGACGGCCGCCGTCAACCCCGAAGCCCGTACGCCTAAGTTCAAGAAAGAAGTGATGGGTGAACTCATCCGCTTTGTATCTGCCCACGAGGTAGGTCACACCCTTGGCTTGCCTCATAATATGGGCAGCTCCTCAGCTTACACCGTCAAGCAACTGCGTACCCCTGGCTTTGTCTCTAAAAATGGAACTGCGCCCAGTATTATGGATTATGCCCGCTTCAATTACGTTGCTCAGCCGGAGGACAATGCGGACATACACCCCGGTATCGGTCCTTACGACTACCACTCCATCGAATACGGCTATAAGCCCATGCCCGGCGAAACAACCGAATCTGAACGCCCCGCTC
>CALIGP010000329.1 GCA_938021455.1 uncultured Lewinella sp.
GGACTTCACTCCGTCCATTAAAACAGTGGGGACTTTTTACAGCGAAGAACTGGACCTTACCATAAGACTAAATGTAGAAGAGAATGCCCTTTGGCTAACCACTACCCGGCACGGCCGCCACCAGTTGTTGCAAAAAAGCAAGACTGTTTTCGTCCCGAAAGCTGATTTTTTCAGTAAACTAGAGCTCATTCCAGATGAAAATGGCGAGGTGAATCTCTTCACCATTGATTGTGGTAGCCGAGCACGTGGGCTTAGGTTCGTGCGCTGGGCGGGCGTAGTTGAATAAATATCTACTTGACCTTTTAAAATAATCTACCATGGACGATTTAGGACCAGGTGTAGTTCTAACCACAGCCTTACTGGTGGCCGGCTTCACTCTTTACTCTTTCATCAGAGCCGGGCATACGGAGCGGATGGCCCGGATTCAGCTAGGTCAGGAAGCCACGGACAATACCCACCGTAGTTTTCTGGAAGTCAAATTCGGATTATTGCTATTGGGCATCGGTATGGGGCTGAGCGTCGGTTTTCTGCTAGAGAAGGTGACCAGCCTTTCAGATGCCGATGTTTATTACCCCGCATTGATGTTGGTCTTTGGGGGAGCTGCGCTGGTGTATTCTTACTTTTTGATCGAGACGCTTCGTAAAAACGATTAAGCCAGATGGACGATCCCGACTGGCCCATCATTGAGCGAGTACTTGGAGGAGAGACGGAAGCTTTCTCCGTATTAATCCGACGACACCAGCAACTGGTGTTTGCGATGGCCATGTCAATGGTAAAGCAGGAGGCTGATGCCCGGGACGTTGTGCAGCAAGCGTACATTAATGCCTTTACGGGGCTTCGCCACTTTCGGGGAGAAGCGTTATTTTCAACCTGGTTATGCCGGATAGTTGTCAATCATTCCCTGAAGGTCATCCGTTGCAAACGGCCGGAGTGGCTGGAAGAACAGTCAGAGTTTGTGGAGACAGAGGCACCGTTTACCGTTAATGCGTCATTGGCGAAACTCCGGCGGGAGGATTTGAGAACGCTCATTCGGGCGGTGCTGGAACAGATGCCTCCCCGGGAGGCTGTCATTCTTCAGCTCTTTTACCTGGAAGAACAGTCCATAAAGGAGGTGGCCGCTAACACGGGATTTACCCCGAATCACGTTAAGGTGATACTCTCCCGCGCGCGAAACCGATTTTATAGCATAATTTCCCAAAAGGAAGGGCTTACCCGTTTTGTGGACGTCCAATAAAATAAAGAAATGACGGAAGATGAAGATCCGCTGAAAGAGCTGCTTTCCCAATCAGGAGCGCTATACGAGCTACCCTCCATGGAGGAGGAGATCATGGCTTCCGTCCGGGAGGCTGAGGTCCTGCAAAAAAGAGCGGCAAGACATCGTCGTCATGGGGTATGGGCGCTATTCGTTTGCTTTGGGCTGTTTGCTTTATGCTGGTGGCTTACAAACGTCGGGGCCAGCTATTCTTACCATTCACCATGGATGGGCTACGTCTTGTCCTTCTTCAGTCTTCTTTTATTGTTTGCTCAGCTGGAAACGCGTTGGATGAGCAAAGGGGCGTCTTGACCGCCCGGGCACGAACTTCTGATGGATTTTGGAAAGTAACGTTCATCATTGCTAAGCCGGTGTTCGTCATGGTTTTTTGCGCTGGTGGACTGGGGAAGCTTGATTTGTGGCATGAATCGTGAAGTCCTCCACCATATTCTGGAGCGCGTTTGCCGCTACTATGTCTGTATTTTCCTCCTGCTGTATGGCGTTGGGAAATTGGCCGGGGGACAGTTTTACCGCCGTGGACAGTTGCCGGAGGAGGTGGCTAATACTACGCTGGGAGAGGCATTGCCTTTCGATTTGGCCTGGACGTTTATGGGCTATTCCGGAGCGTACGTTGCCTTTATTGGGGCCTCTCAGGTGATCGGAGCACTCTTGCTGCTTAATCGCCGCACTACCTTGCTTGGTGTCACTATCCTGATCCCGATTATGCTCAATATCGTAGTGTTTGACATTATTTTCCTCGATGCCTATGGGGCATTGGCAAGTGCGGTGATTTACCTCCTCCTCTTACTCCTTATCTTGTATTTCAACCGTGATCTGGTGAAGAAGGCCTTTAGGGCGCTAACGCAGGTGCAGGCAAAAGTTGAAGGAGCAAGGAAAGCCCGTTGGCAAATGCACGTCATGGTGTTTACGCTAATGGGCATACTCTTCGGTTTTAATCAATTGTTACTCATCTATCTCGGTTACTGAAAAGGATAAAAATTATGCTTTTAGCCATCAACAAATACCCCAAGATTGAAGACTTTTTCCTGAAGGGGCAAAGCTGGATTTTCCTTGGCCTAATTCTCTTCATTTCTCTCATCTGTGTTGTCGAGGACAATAACTTTTCAGGCTTGGATTACCTGAGCGTTGTGGCTGGCTTTAGCCTGGTTTACGCGCCAACGTTATGGTTCGTCACTGTGCGGGAGAAACTCAAGGGGAATATGAATAAATGGCTATACGGTGGTCTTTGGGTAGGTGTTTTTGCTTTATATCCTTTGTTTCTGGCCGGGCTGGAATCGGGTCTCAATACCTTTCTGATCTCAGGACCGGTCTTTCCGGAAGATAGCTCCAACAATACGGAGACCATCAGTATAATGGGCGTGATGTTCTTTGGTATGGCCACCTTGCTTCATGTAGTGCTGGAGAACCCCTGGATGCCGAACTTTAAGCGCTTCTTCGGCCGCATTAGCGTACCTAAAATTATTGGCCTCTTCGCCGTCATTGCTTCCATGATTGGCGTCGCGAGTAGCGATGGCTTTCAATCCAGTACCACTGGAATTAGTGAGCCCCTTGCTGTAGGCCTTTTCTTCATCGGTGTATTACAAACACTGATGGTCTATGCGCCCTACCTGTTGCTTTTTTATCTCCACTACGAATTTGTCTACCGTCGGCTTTTTGCCAAGCGTGGCCTTCTTTTTTACGGCCTTGGGATGGGCGCTTTAGTACTGCTGTTTACCCCAATTCATTCGTTTTACGCACTGCTCTTCCCGGCCGTCCGGCACTGGTGGGTTCATCCCGCTGGTTTCCACATGAGCATAATTGGAGAATCTACCTACGCGATTAATGTTGCTTTTACCGCCCTTTCCATTCCGGTCATTCTTTTTCTCGAGTGGGTCCGAAAAACGAAGACTATCTCGCTACTAGAAAAGGAAAAAACCGATACAGAGCTTAGCCTGCTCAAACAACAGGTTAACCCGCATTTCTTTTTCAATACGCTCAACAACCTCTACTCCCTCAGCCTGAAGCAAGACCCCGCCACCCCGGAGACCGTCCTCCAGCTCTCCGAGTTGATGCGCTACGTCATCTACCGCGCTAAAGAAGAACGGGTAGAGCTACAGGAGGAAGTCAAATACCTTGAAGACTACCTCGATCTCCAACGGATCCGCCTCTACCAGGATGCCGATATCGACTTCGTGGTCGATCTGGAAAACCCGGAGCTGGAAGTACCTCCGCTACTCTTTATTATCCTCGTGGAGAACGCCTTTAAGCACGGCATTGAGCCAGCGATGGAAGACTGCTTCCTTCAAATTGAACTCATCGAACGGGGAGGAGAAATTACCTTCATTTGCCACAACTCCCGCGAAGAACGGGAGAAGGACGATCGCCAGAAACCCGGCATCGGCCTCGAAAACATGACCCGCCGCCTTGAATTGCTCTACCCCGATCTACACGAGCTAAGCATCCGGGAAACAGCGGTCGATTATCGCGTGGAGCTTACCCTCTGGGAAGCGATGCCATTGACGGTTCCTCCGCCCAAAGAAGAAGCCTATGAGGTTCGTTACGATTTGGATGAGCAGCTATTGTAGCCACCCATCCCACTGCTAACCAAGTATCTGACCCCAAGACCAGCTGCTCCCATGAAAAGAACAATTCTCCAATACCTCAAACACCTGGGGCTCACCCTTCTCTTGCTCATTCCGGCTCTTATCATCTTCGGGCTTTCCATTGGCGCGACCCTTAATTACGGCGATCAGGACAACGCCGGCAACTGGCATAACGACGGCCCTTACGTTTTCTACGAAAACGACACAACGCTCACCGTCCACTACGTGCAGGGAAACCGGGACGATGGCTTCTCAATAGCGCAAGAAAGCGGCTCGGCGGGTACGAGCATTCCCTGTCATTATACGTATGATTCCAGTCGCTTTGAAGTAGAGCTGCGGACAAATTTTGTCAGTCCAGCCGCCGTCTATACCGACGACGAACCCATTTTCGCCATCTCAGATATTGAAGGTAACTATCGAGCATTCCGCGATTTTCTCATCGCTCATAACGTAGTGGATCAAAACCTCAACTGGACCTTCGGGAAGGGCCACCTCGTGCTGGTGGGCGACTTCGTCGACCGTGGTGCTTACGTCACACAGTTGCTATGGCTCATGTACCGGCTCGATGGCCAGGCCAAAGATTCCGGCGGCCATTTACATTTTATCATCGGCAACCATGAGCTGAAAAATATGCACGGAGACTTCGGTAGTGCCACGCACAAATACTTTCGGGTAGCTTCCTTTCTTGATCGGCAGCAGTACGAATTATACGGCCCCAACTCGCTCATCGGCCGCTGGATGCAAAGTAAAAACGCGATCGAAGTCATCAACGGTCACCTATTCGTTCACGGAGGCATTTCTCCTGATCTGACGGATACGGACCTTGATCTGGA
>CALIGP010000330.1 GCA_938021455.1 uncultured Lewinella sp.
CTCACTTATCAGGAAGCCGAGCTCGGTTTTGAAGTTCTCCACCTCAGTAGCCAAGCGCAGCCAGATCGCGCCAGTACGCCAGCGACCATTTTATTGGCGATGGGTTGCTGTTAGACTTTCCAGAGATAAACACCCCCTAAAGATACTTTACCCGAAGACCTCCCGCCCGGCCGTACTGCGCCGGATGGCGGGAGGGGCTTCGGGTTCTTTTTTGCCTGAACTTAAGCCAGTTTTTCTCAATAAAAAAGCGATCAGCTACCAACATTCAAGCCTTTTGGGGCTGTATGCTGACGGCTGACCGCTCAGTACTCCACAAAAGGAGAACTTGATCAATACTACCAGAAATCATGAATGATTTCCGATAGCTTCGTTGGTATTTAGCGAACCATTAACCGAACGGCTTTACGTTCGATGTCGTCACTTGCGATGAGCTGGTAGATTCCGGCTGGAAGCGTCGGCAGCTCCGTGTTCAGGCTAGCAGCGTTCACGTTGGTCCATTCTGTGACCAAGCGACCGGCTACGTCGACGAGGCGGACGTTAGTAGCACCTTTTGCCCAATCGCCTCCAAGACGAATGGTCAGGCGACCATTAGAAGCTGCGGGGTTAGGGAAAACAGAGAGGTTCCGTTCTGCGGATACTTCCATTTCCGCTACAACAACGGGGCTACGCTCAGCCGTACCATCAAAATCAACTTGACGCAGACGGTAGTAGTTCACGCCTTCGGCGGGGTTAACGTCGACAAATTCATAGTCGCTGAACGCGTCTGTCGTATTATTCCCCTGCACCTTACCGATGTTTACGAATCCAGTAGCTGGATCAGAACTACGTTCGATTTCGAAGTGGCTATTGTCCCTTTCTTCGCTTGTTGTCCAGTTGAGGTTAACGGTGGCTCCAGCGGGAGTAGCCGTGAATTCAGTCAATGTGACGGGTAATGGGGAAGTAAAGTTGTAGAAATCAACATCGGTTGATACTCCGTCCGGACCATCAATAATGTTAGACGTGGCTCCACCGGCAAAGGGAGATAAAGCGCTGGTAAGAACCGTCCCACTAACGGGGTCAAAGTACTTCAGAGAAAGATTGTCACCCAGCGTGTGGGTCGGACAGTTATCGCCAGCGGGGCTATCCTGAATGCGGATACTAAAACCGTTAACAAAAGTTCCACTTCCGGTAGGGAACTCAAATGACTGGAGTTGTCCCCGGCCAACGATTGCATCCGCTGCGTTAAACACTCCTACCCACTCGCCTGCTGGTGCAGAAGCGCCATCAATAAGTACGATTCCAATCATGCTGAATCCATTGGTAATGGGTGGAGTACAGGTTCCTGGGAAAGCAAATTCAGCAGGTTGTGCCATCAGACCTGAAGCAAACAACAGGGCAAATAATAGAAATTTAAGGCGGTAAATAATTTTCATTAGGTTTAATTATAAATGGTGGCGGACCAGCCGAGCGGAGGCCCGCCACCATGAGTTATAAAGATTAGGTTACTTGAGGATAAAGGCTTTGGTTCCTAGTATTCCTGCCTTTCCCGTTACACGAAGGTAGTAGTTACCTGACGGAAGACCCGTTAAATTCAGAGGAAGCGCATTTTGGCCAGCTACCAATTCGGGTCGATTAAACCGACTAATTTCCTGACCAAGTGCATTTATGATTTGCACCGTAAGGTCCCGTTGAGCTTCTGCGACAAAGAACTTCAGAGTAACCTGTCCTTTAGATGGGTTAGGGAAAATAGACATATCCAGCGCAATATCAGCAGGCGTTTCGGTTTCAACTGACGTCTCCGTTAAGGTGAGGTCTACGTTCCGGAGGCTCCAGCTGCCATCGAAGGTAAGACCTGTTTTGTAGGTCTCTCCACGTAACTCAACAAAGATCTCTTCGCCTGGAAGGAAGCCTTCATTAATCCGTGGTGTTTCTTCAAGATCTCCGTAGAGGAAGACGTTGTAGAAGAAACCGTCTTCTCGTACTTCGGTTGTCCCCATTACGTTACCGTCTACATCAGTGAAGTAGATGGTTTCGCCAAGGAACTCCTCTCCGTTCGGGAGTTGGCCATAGAAGCGGTCAAACTTAGAAGTAGGCATTATTTCGCCACTTCTCCACGTTCCGGCAGCGTAATCTGCTCGTACATCCAGAAGATAGCCTAAGCCATTCTCCAGATTAACCAGTGGGCCGAATGGACCGAAGTTGGTCACTACACTCTGTTGGAACACGCCTTCTTTGATGGTTCTAACATCGATCAGGTTGTTATCAGAAATCAGTGTACTGAAGTAATCCGAAACGGTAGTTGTTTGCTTCTTAGGGTATCCAACGAGGTTAAGACCACTTTCAAGAGCTACCTCTGTAGTCGTATCAACTTGTACGCCACAAACGTTAACCGTTGCGTCAGAGATGACTTCTACAATCAGGCCATATCCACCACGAACACCACTGGGGATGAAGTTCACTCCGCCAAGTCCTGGGACAAACACGTAGGACTGAGCAGCCGTCTGTTCGTCTCGGTAGAACACGATTACTGACTGCAGATTATCCGTTGCAATGATATTAGAGAATACATTTTCAATGCTCTGATCAACGGGAAGTGCATCAAAACTAACGATGTTAAACCCAGCAGTGAGGCTGATTTCGTCACAAGGAACGGCTACGGAACAATCTTCCATAGCAACAACCTCGAAGGTGAGTCCGGTTACGATATCACTATTACAACCGAAAGCGCTCATAACCTCGTAGTCGTAGGTGTAAATACCTGGTGTTACAGTAGACTGATCAAATAGGCCATCAGAAGTCACGGTCACAAAATCAGTACCTGAAGTCTGCGTAAAGACACCACCCAGGGTAACATCGGTCAGCAGATCGTATAGGTTTAGGAATGCTCCTCCCTGACAGGCTTCAGGCACGCCACCAACCAGCATTCCTGCTGATGGAGCGGGTTCTACCATTAGGGTGAAAGTCGTCGAGACTACCGTACAACCGGAGTTACCTCCACCGGCAGTGTAGGTAAATTCAACGGCTACTGGAGTTGTACTCGTTCCACCGATCATTGGCGTGAAGTTCGGCGCACCAGGAACGGGGTCACCGTTAGCATCCGTAAAGACACCTCCGGGAGATTCTCCCATCAGAGCATCCGTTAGCACGAAGTTCACACCGTCACAGAGTACACCAAGAGCGGGATCCAATACTCCGGACATTGCTTCCTGAGATAGCTCCAGGGTAACCGTATCGGTGAGCTGACCACAAGCACCATTCGTCAGGTTGTCGTAGATGATCTCAAAGTTGGCTACACCCGCCACAAAGCTGGCAGCAGGGGTTACAAGGAGAGCATACTCGTTATTGTAGGCAATACTGTTGGCCTGGTTGACCGGGTCCCCGATAAACTCAAAGCCATTACCGTTAGAGCGAGTCAGAGAGAAACCACTAGCTGTTCCACCGATGTATTCCCAACGATAATCTGCATTGGTTGTTGTCAGTGCTTGACCGTTTGCATCTACGGGGTTAATCGAGGTAGGAACGCCGGTTTGCGCACAAATGATCGGCTGTTCCAGTTCCAGAATCGTTTCCGGACGGAAGCTAATCGTTGCTGTATCCGGTGTACCGGCACAGCCATTTGAGTAAGGAATAGCAATGTACTGAACCGTCTTAATGCCCGCCGTTACGTTCTCAAAGGAAAGATCCTCTAAGCGGCGACCGTATGGAGCAGAACTGTTTTGGTCCGTTACCCAGAAGTCAACACTTTCGGTTCCCATTCCTGCAATCATGCCCGCTGGCAGGTCAACCTCCACGAGGAAGCTATCAATCATGGGCAGGGCAGCATTATTGGTTACCGCACGAACCACCAGATCAAATCCAGCACCACTACAGAGCGTGTCGCTACCGGAAGGAATAGGAGTTCCGTTCGTATCATCGATACGCGCTATGGCAGAATTGACCGGATTAACGGTTACATCGAATTCGATAGCTCTGGCGGCGAAACAATCTTCTCCTGCCTGGAAACCAGGTGTCCCGTTCAATTCAAACCAGGTAGTGAAGTCTACCGTATAAGTAATGGGAGCTCCCGTCAAGTTTTCCAATTCACCCGCAGCAAAGCTTAGGGTATCACTAAGTTCAGCAGCTGGAATCCGGAAGGAAACTCCGCTGTTGAAGTCGGTGATGCCGGCAGCGTCCGTAATCGTGACGTTAGTCATCAGGAAGCCCGTCGCTGCATTGGAGAAGTCACTTACGACAACATCCAGTGCCTGTCCGGAGCACATTCCAAATTCAGGATTCGTAACGAGGAAACGAGGGCTGTTATCCTGATTGAATACAGCGGTGCTGTCCATCGAGGTCAGTTGCAGTTCAACGGAAGGATTCGGATTAACCGTGACCGTGTAGACGACGGGGTCGCCTTCACAACCATTATTAACGGGAGTAACAGTGTAGACCACGTCTTGTGGAACATCCGTTGTGTTCACCAGCACATCGTTAGAAAGCTGGAAACGACCGGCTGCAGAGGAAGGATAATTCCCCCCAGTCAGCGTAACACCAGCAGGAACAGCGGCTTCAATATCCAGAATTACATTGGCCTGGAAATCTGCGGGAGTGCTCCAGGCACTATTAGACGCTGGATTAACCACTAAACCAGTAGTCTCCCCAGTACAGATAGTTGTATCGATCTGGTTAGACGCCGTTTCCATAGCCAGAATAACTGGCTCTGCTGTGTAACGGAAGGTGTAAGTAATCGGATCACTGAAACAGCCAGGGCCGGATACAAGACGAACTTCGTAAGTAACGGTAACTGGGCCACCGGTCCGGTTACGGAAGACGTCACTTCCGAAGTAATCTGCCGATTTCCGAACCATCACCGGAGTACCGGCATAGACGGAAGAGAGGGTGTCAAAGTCCATATCTCCGGCAAGGCCAAGCGTATTATAGACCGTGTCAATCATTACGGAGTCGAAGTCAATCTGAACGGCTGGCTGGGAAGCCAGCAGGTCGAAGCCAGAATCGGTAATGGAAACGTTGGAGCAAATGCCGTTGTTAATTGGTCCGGCATCCACCGTAATGACCGCAGGGTTCACACTTACCGTAAGGAAGATGGTATCACCGATACAGTTAGGGGCACCACTAACATTAATGCGGGGGACAACGGTGTAAACAACGTCTTCAACAGCCGTGCCTACGTTAGTGATTGACGATTCGAAAAAGAACACATCTGCCACTGCAGGTTGGTTATTCCCACCGAAGTTGTTACTTCCGCTTGCATGCTGGCCATTATTACTTGTTCCGAATGTGATGTTTGGTCCTGCCGTTACATCCACGACCCGAGCTCTGAGGGAGTTAGCTCCATTACTCGGCATGGTCGCAGAAGAGAGGAAAGCGCTGAGGCTATCTCCACTACAAATTTCGGCGGAGTAAGTACCATCCAGGTTATCCGTAATGTCCGTAGTGCCGCTGGCAAGTGCGAGCGTAGGATTCGGTTCAACGGTAATCGTTACTTCTAC
>CALIGP010000331.1 GCA_938021455.1 uncultured Lewinella sp.
GGCCGTCCCATCGTTTTGCGAAAGAAGCGGTTGAAGGATTGTTCGGAAAGATGCACCCGTTGAGCAATTTCAAGTAATTTGACTTTCCGTTGGAAGTTTTGCTCCACGAAACGATGGATTTGTTGCATGCGGCTGCCCTGACCTGAAGATATGGGCCGCTGAAAGCTTGAGCTAGATAACTGCTCCCTCCGGCAGTTAGTTAGTTGATGAAGTATCGACAAAAGCTGAAGGTACTGGTCTGCCGGAGGCAATGTTGGCAAACGTTGGACCTCCATCTGTAGGGATTGGATATCCCGAGAATCAAAGAGCAAACCCTTAGCGGACGCTTGTAACAACTGAAACACGCCATCCAGCTCCGGGGCCCGGGAGTAGGTTTCGGGGCTCCACTGAATCACCGTAGACCGGCTCCTGCCCGTTTGGGCTTGGTTTTTCCAACAGTGCGGAAGATTTCCCTGCACCAAGACTAACTCTCCGGGAGCATAAGCGCCTACGTAGTTACCGATAAACTTGGTTCCGCTACTTTCTTCGATCAAGGTTAGCTCATGCTGTGGGTGGAAATGCCAGGGCGTGTTAAAGGAAGTGTCCGCATAATGAAAAGCATTAATGGATTGCTGATTACCGACAGGAAGGTCTTCAAAAACGGCACGCATAGTTGCTTTTTTATCCAGGTGTTGAGCAAATATATTCAGTTACCTGACAGAATAGGGTACTTTTTAGTTCGAATTCGCAATATAGCACTTGTCCAAACCCAAGAACTTTGTTGTACTCCTGAGTGATGAGTCCAAGTATCGATTATGCCAACAAAAAAATGCCCCTTCAGCGAATTCCCAGACCCCTTTGCCGCAGCGCGTGAGGCGGAAGGCATTCGGGAAATTGACGACCAGGGTGACCCCGTTAAAATGGTCCTCGGTCACCGAAACGTACGCAAAAGCGCCCATGACTGGAAGACTTTTCAGTCCGGCGCAACACCAGGCAGAATTGTCGTTCCTTCCGAGGTAAACATCCGTGATATCCGGCAAATTCCATTTGAAACGGATCCACCGGAGCATACGGCGTATCGCGCACTGGTAGAGGACTGGTTTCGCCGGCCATTGGGGGAAGCCTACGAAGTAGCGCTCACTGAGCTAATCAACGGAGAATTTGATCGGGCGCTCACCGCAGGTGCAGTGGAGGTTGTCCATGATTTTTCCCTTCCTTTACAATCCCGGGCACTTACACTACTACTCAACTGCCCCAGACAAGAAGCAGAACACTGGATCGGCTGGGGCACCCATGTTTTCCGCAGTGACGATGATCCGCTGGATGGCAGCAAGGCTAATCAGCTCTATGACTACCTGGATGCGGAGATCGCCCGTGCGGCAGTAGATCCTAAAAGCGGTGAAGATCTTTACGCCCACTTACTGCAAGCAGAATACAAGGGCAGGAAGTTGACCCCAGAAGAAATCAAAGGCGTGATGATCCTAACCTTCGCTGGTGGGCGAGACACCGTCATTAATGCCGTAACCAACACGCTGGCCTATTTTGCCGGACACCCGGAAGATCTGGCCCGAATCAAAGAAAACCCTGAGCTATCCACCCGGGCGGTGGAAGAACTGGTACGATACTTCTCTCCATTGACACACATGGGCCGTGTAGCGACCAAGGATGCTGAAGTAAGTGGTTGCCCCGTAGCCGCCGACTCCAGAATCTCCCTGAGCTGGGCGGCCGCTAACCGGGATCCAAACGTGTTCGAAAAGCCAAACGAAGTAGTCATTGACCGAAAGGGCAACCCACACCTCAGCTTTGGCTTTGGCATTCATAAATGTCTCGGTGCTCCGCACGCTCGTCAGGTACTGAAAGTACTGATCAACACATTGGCTAAGCGAGTGAAAAAAATCGAGGTGCTGGACCACGAAGACAACATCGAACAGTGGGGAGAATTCGACCGGAAGGTTGGGTTTCACCGGCTAAAAGTCCGAATCTCCTGACTTTACAATCCACTACATTAGCCCCCGATCTGATCCCTTCGACAGGCTCAGGGATCGATTTCACTGGATAGAAACCGTCATGAATTCGCCTGAGGCGAATTCATGACGGTAAATCACGTTATAATTCGGTGGCTGAGTCTGCGATGTGCAGAGCTTGTCAAAGTATCGAAGTCACCTACCTAAATAGTTAAAAATCAAAGAAGACCATGGCAAAAATAACCTTCATTACCCAAGATGGTAAGCAATTAGAGCTCACGGCAGATACTGGTTCCGTGATGGAGCTCGCCGTTAATAACAGCGTATCCGGCATCGACGGTGACTGCGGAGGCGTATGTTCCTGCGCCACCTGCCACGTACACGTTGCCCCTCAAGACTGGGAAAAGACCGGTTCTCCGGGAGACATGGAGAAAGACATGCTGGAGTTTGACGACAACGTCACCAAGTTCAGCCGTTTGAGTTGCCAGATTCCCGTTACGGAGGCGATCGATGGCATCACCCTAAAAGTAGCCAACTGATTTTGGAAGAAACAGCCAACCAAACCTGCCTCATCATTGGGGCCAGCCACGCGGGGGTAAACGCTGCTTTTGCGCTCAGGCGGCAGGGCTGGAAAGGAAACATCAAGCTATTTGATCGGGACCCAGAGCTACCTTATCACCGCCCTCCCCTTTCGAAGGGCTTTCTAT
>CALIGP010000332.1 GCA_938021455.1 uncultured Lewinella sp.
CTCATTTCACTGGGCATTTCCAGGTTGACGCTTAAACGGTCAGCGTAAAGGCCAGCTTCATGGATCAACTCGTCGCTGGCACCAGGAATGGCTTTCAGGTGGATATATCCGTTGAACTTGTGTTCCGTACGTAGCTTTTTAGCTACGCGTACTAGGCGTTCCATCGTGTAGTCAACATCCTTAAAAATTCCGGAGCTGAGAAAGAGCCCTTCGATGTAGTTACGTTTGTAGAAGTTGATCGTCAGGTCAACCACCTCCTGTACCGTAAAGGCCGCCCGTTTCACGTCGTTGCTCTTACGGCTGACACAGTAGGCACAGTCGAAAATACAGTGGTTCGTCAATAAAATTTTGAGCAAAGAGACACAACGCCCATCCTGGGTGTAGGTATGGCAAATACCCATGCCGGTGGCATTGCCCAGGCCGTCAGGGGTATTCTTACGCTTACTACCACTGCTGCTGCAGCTTACGTCGTACTTAGCGGCGTCCGCAAGTATTTTTAGCTTTTCTCCTGTTCTGTGGTTCATATTACAAATATAACATAAAATGTTTTTAGTGTGCGTTCGCCCTAGCTTTCTCCTGAAATATACATTGCACCTGCGTCCGCGCCTAAAAAGGCTTATGGCAGAATGAAAAGTCTTCTTTCTGTCGCCATGCGGTGTATTATTTGTTATTTATCCTCTTTCTGTAGGAAAAACATATATTGAGCCTCGTAAACTATCACAAAAAATCAAAAAGTATTTCGTTCTCAATGGACTTCCTATCTCTTCGCGCCCAAAGCGCGTACAGGCCTTGTTATGCTTACTCTTGATGGTTTTTAGTCTGAGCATTTATGGGCAGACTGTAGAGATATGCGATAACGCCATTGATGATGATCTGGATGGTTTGATTGATCTGAATGACCCCGACTGTGACTGCCCGGTGTTAGAACCTGTTTCGCTGATTCCAAATCCCTCTTTTGAGGAGGCTGATTGTTGTCCGAATAGTAGAAGCCAATTAGGCTGTGCGACGGGGTGGGTACAGGCCTCTGAACCGACGACGGACTTGATACATGATTGTGGATGGGCGGGTTGGGATGACTATCTGCCTCCCCGCCCTTTCCCAGATGGAGATGGAATTATGGGGTTCCGAGATGGCAGGCCTCCCTTTATGGAGGAAACCGTACCACAAGCGAATTGGAAGGAATACGCAGGAGCCTGTCTGGCAAACCCACTGATCGCTGGCAATCGATACCGTTTTGAGTTCGATCTTGGTTTTTCGAACATAGCTAATTCCCCACCCATCAACGTTACGTTCTTTGGCGCTACGGACTGCGCTAATTTACCCTTTGGGGTCGGGGAGGTTGACCTCGGTTGCCCCACCAACGGGCCCGGCTGGGTGCGCCTGGGCTCCGTAAATGTGCAGGGAGGAAATGGTAATCGATGGGTTAAAACCGGGATTGAGGTAACACCTACGGAGGATATTGTGGCTATTGCCATTGGCCCGGACTGCCCGCAAAGACCTTCTCAAAATCACCTCTATTACTTTTTTGACAACTTGTTGCTGGCTGATTTTGAGTCCTTTCAATTTAAAATTAGTGGGACGGCTCACCCTTGTTCTGATGCATTTTCTCTTCAGTTGCCAGCGCGTGAGAATCTAAGCTATCAATGGTACCTGGAGGGAGTCGCGTTAGTCGGAGAAATTACACCAATGCTTAGCCGTATGTATGGCTTCGGCCAGTATGTATGCCGGGTGGAAGACCCGGATGGTTGTCGAGTCACTCCAGTCTACAACCATCGGATTTTTCCCCTTGAACAGGAATCAGTTGTAACCATTTGCGCGGAGGAAATTTACCCTTTCGGAGCCCGGGAGCTAACGGAGTCCGGCTCTTATATTGATACCTTTAAATCGGTTAATAATTGCGACAGTATCGTGAATCTTGATCTACGGGTATTGGTGGACCTAGCGGACACAATCTCCGGGAAAATATTTGTCGGAGAAGCTTTTGATGTGGCGGGACGCCAGCTAAGAACCGTTGGTAACCATACTATATCCTTGCCTTCCTCCATTGGGTGTGATAGCCTTGTTTTGGTGGATATTGAGCATTACAGTGTTTATTTCCCAACGGCCTTTTCTCCGAATGGTGATGGGGTTAATGACAAGTACGAAGTTTCCGGGAACGATGACCTCCTGGAGGTTCTTGAGGTTGCTATTTATGATCGGTGGGGCAGCTTTATTTCTTCCGGAAAGGATTGGGACGGTACCGACCATGGTCGTAAAGCCGCGTCAGGAGTATACGTTTATCGGGTACGCTTATTGATGGACGATGGGGGAGAGCGGGAGTTTGCTGGCTCAATGATGCTGATGCGATAAACGGGTGCCGCCCCGATAGCTATCGGGGAGGTGCAAGGAGAAGTCGTAATACCATATCTTTGTCCATCATGCGCAAACTCTTTATCTTCTTAGGCGTCCTTATCGCGCTCTATATTGGCATTACCTGGTTTTTCAGCGGCCTTATCCTTCATACGCCAGACCGCGATATTTCGACGGTATATCAAATGAACCAAGAGCGTTGGTCGTTGGATTTGGATAGCCTGTTACAAACGCTCCCTTCCCGTAGTGATATCAGTTTTGAAAGCCCTCATGATGGAATTGAACTCCAAGGTTGGCTCTTTCAGCCCGATACCGTTCGCTGTGGAGTAGTGATGGCGCATGGCTATAGCGTTAACCGAGCCAATATGCTCAAGTATGCGCCCGTTTTTGATAGTTGTGGCTGTGCGCTCTTGTTGTACGATCATCGGGGACATGGGACTTCCAGTCCTGATTCCTACGGTAGTGGTGGTTACCACGAAGCAACGGACCTAATTGCTGCATCGGAGTTTCTGCGTGAGGAAACAGGCTTGCCAATGAATAAAATTGGTTGGTATGGAGAAAGCTGGGGCGGAGCGACGGTTATACTGGCGGCCGATAGGACAGCGGAAAAGCCTGCTTGGATTGTGGCAGAGAGTCCTTTTGATAGCTGGGAAAACGCAATAATGGAACGGGGCCTGAAAGACTTTGGCAACGGACTCAAAATACTAACTCCTGGTGCTTTCGGCTGGGCTGGTTGGCGTGGCGATTTCGATTTTGCCGATGTTCGCCCGGTGGAGGCAGCTTCCAGGCTGGAAGTACCACTCCTATTGTTTCATTCTCAGGCAGACACGCTGACCGGCCCGGCGCAGTCAGACAATATCGCAGCGGCAACTCCAAAAGAATTATTAACCTATTATCCCCTTGACTGGGGAGCCTGGCACGCCCACAATATTATCTGGCGCAGAGACGAGTATACTCGCTTGGTACTGGAATTTGTTGGAGATTTTTGTGAATAACTATTCAGCTTCAGAGGCTATCTTACCCCAAAATACCTCAGATCATGCAACGTAGAACTTTTCTGGCCTCAGGCCTTGTGCTCCCTTCCGCTTTGGCAACCGCTGCCGGTAGCCAGTCAGGCCTGACCGCATTACCCGCCGAAACCAAGTTTAGCCTCAGCTTAAAAGCGGATGCTATTGGTGTAAACGCTAGTGCCGAGGAACTGCTGGAAGCGGCCATCAAGCACGGTTACCGCGCACTCTCTGTTCCAGCACAATGGCTGGAGGGCTGGTCAGATAAGCAGAAGAAGCAATACGCTGATAAGGCAAAAAAAAATAGTATCGCTTGGGGCGCCAACGGCTTACCCGTTGAGTTTCGCAAATCCGAAAGTCAGTTTAAAGCAGATCTCGGGGCATTATCCGCCCACGCCAAAAACCTGGCCGATATTGGGGTGACCCGCATCGGCACCTGGATCGTCTCGGGCCACGATACGCTGACCTACAATGAAAACATGAAGCAGCACGCGGATCGCCTTCGGGACGCCGCCCGCATCCTGGGTCAACATGGAATCCAACTTGGGCTGGAATATTTAGGGACACCTTCTATCCGGCACAACGCTCGTTTTGCCTTCATCTCTACGGGCAAAGAACTGAAAGAAATGATCGCTATGATTGGGGAACCCAACGTTGGGGTAATCCTCGACAGTTACCACTGGTATACGGCCCAGGAATCCGTAGACGACCTGATGCAATGGAAGAACGAAGAGATTGTTGCCGTTGATCTTAACGATGCCAATGGCCAATTGAAACTCATTGACCAGACGGACGTTGCCCGGGAACTCCCCGGTGCCACCGGAGTTATTGACCTCGATGGTTTCATCAAGGCCTTGGTCAAAATCGGTTATGACGGCCCCCTCCGCGCCGAACCCTTCAATTCCACCCTGAACCAAATGGACAACGAGATGGCAATAGCCGCTACTTTCAATGCGGTCAAGACTTCCGTAGAAAAGGCGCTGGGTTAGAC
>CALIGP010000333.1 GCA_938021455.1 uncultured Lewinella sp.
AAGGCCCCGTACCTCCTGCAATATCACGCAGAATGATTTGAGGAGTAGGCTGTAAGCAGTTAGCGGGTAAAGTGTCAATACTGGCTACCAGCACTGGTGGCGCAAACAGGGCGGCTTGTGCGGTGTCCTTGCAGCCCCGGCTACTGGTCACCAGGAGAGAATAAACGCCGGCGGAGAGACCTTCCAACGACCGGCCGCTTGCGCCGGTGCTCCATTCATAGGTGTAGGGCCCGAGGTCACCGCTAGGGCTGGCGAGTAGGGCGCCATCGGATTCTCCGGCGCAGCTGACGGCGTAAATCCCGTCGCCACTCGTAACTTCAATGTTGAGTTCCAGATCAGATGTTTCCACCTGAATGAACCCGCTGGTAAGTAGCGAACAAGGCCCGTCATCGCTGGCGGATAAGATGCTGATGACAGAACCCGCTACCACCATTTGTTCGACCACCGTTTGACCTGGAGTAATTTGGAAAAACTCGCCCGGTTGAGAACTGAGTTCGACCGTGGCGGTGCCCGTACCTTCATAATTCAGGCTTATGTCAAGCAATCCATCAGCACAGATGAAACCGTCACCACTGATGGTGATCTCCGGTAGGGGGATAATGCCTACTGACACAGAAACAAGACTGTCGCAGCCCCGCTCGGAGGCCCCCGGGAGGGTAACCATCTGATTGTTGGTGGGGCCATCAAAACGTACGCTTCCGACGAAGAAAAAGTCTCCCTCGCAAATGGAGGTGTCGATGGAACCCATCGCTATTGGATAGAAATCAAGATTGACCGCGACGGTACTATCGCATCCATTTACGGAGGGTAGGGGGATGATTACATTATCGCTCGTTCTTCCGGCGTGGAACACTTCATTGAAGTAGCGAAGCGTGTCTCCGGTGCAGAGTGTGGTGTCCAGAGCGCCGAACGCAGGAGTAAAGAAGGTTAGGGAAACGGAGACGGTACTGTCGCATCCATTGACGGAGGGCAGGGGAATAATGACGTCGCCGTTCGTTCTTCCCGTGTGGAATATTTCGTTGAAATAGCGCAGCGTGTCTCCGGTGCAGAGTGTGGTGTCCAGGGCGCCGAGCGCAGGTGCAAAGAAGGTTAAGGAAACAGAGACCGTACTGTCGCATCCATTTACGGAAGGCAGGGGGATGATGACGTCGTCATTCGTTCTGCCCAGGTGGAATACTTCGTCGAAGTATCGAAAGGTGTCCTGGCTACAAAGGATTGTCTCTAGACTGCCAAGGGCAGGTAGGAAAGGTGAGATTACCCGCGATTCATTCACGTCTCTATTACAACCATTGGCATCCGTAACGGCGATAAAGTCAAAGGTTGTACCCGCAAGAGAGCTCAGACCAAAGTCGCCAGGGCAGAGCTCCAGCTGGTCACTTTCACTGCTGATTTCAAGGGTCCCCGGCACCTGCGTCTGCGCCTGATTGATCACAAAGCTTAGTTGGAACGGGAACGTCCCCTCCGCCATATAATCGATTAGGCTACAGTCTTCTTCACAAACGAGGTCAAAAGAACCAAGGCTCAACCTGGGAAAATTCTCAAAGGCAAGGATGGTAACCTGGTTGATGGCTTCGCAGTCAAACACATCCGTTGCGGTGACGGTATAATTACCCGGAAGCAGGCCCGTAACGGTGGCCGTTGTTTCGTCATTACTCCATCGATAACGGACCGCTCCATTGGCCGCCATCGGGCTTGCCGTAGCTGATCCGGTAGCCATATTACAATCCGGCTGAACGGCACTTACCGCTACCGTGAAATCTCCACAGCCACCAGCGTTGACCACAGCTGTACAATTTACACTACAGTTATTAGCATCCAGAATATCAATGCGATAATTACCGGGGGAGAGCGCCCGGAAGCTATCCATTGGTGGCCGGGCAATGGACTGACCATTCAGGCTAAAGCGATAAGGAGGCGTTCCGCCATTTAGCGAAAAGCCAACAATGCCGTCGGCCAGCCCAATACCTGTTTCTGCCAATGCTCCACAATTGAGCTCCAGCAAAACGGGCTGGCTAATCGTGATGTCGTTAATGGTTGTACAGCCCATCGCGTCGGTAACCGTAACGGAATAGTTGCCAGCCGGGAGATTGTTGGCGATGTTGTTGTTGCTAACGCCACCGATGTTCCACTGAAAGGCGAGTGTGCCCTGGCCGCCAGAAGTGACGGCTTCTATTCTGGCGGTTTCCTCTCCAAAGCAATTGACGAATTCGGTTTGCATCAAGTCGACGAAGAAAGTCTCGGGTTCAGAAATACTAAAGTTGAGTGGTGCCACCGGGCATCCCGTATCATCACTGATGGTGACGGAATAGTTGCCGGGACTCAGCTGGCGGACGGTATCAATGCCGTCAAGCGCATCGACATTCCAGTCAATTTGCAGGCCTGTCCCAATTCCGCTTATGTCCAGATTGATAACACCGTCATCTTCGCCAAAGCAACTGATGTTGGCCTGAGAGCCGGTCATGGCCAGGTCGCAGATCGGTTGATCAATGACGGCCGAACAGCTTTGGGTACATCCATTGGCGTCTCGGAGGGTAATCTGATAGGTGCCGGCCGGTAAGTTGAAAAGGGTGTCTTCGTTCATCACCGGGCGGCCGGTAACGGAGGGTAGGGAATTCCCGTCTTGGTCCGTAGCGGTGTAACTCAGGGAGTATCCTGCGGTGCCTCCGCTGATGTCGAACCAGATTCTGCCGTCGTCATTATCGGGCAGCGTTTCGTTGGCGCGGCCGCAGGTGAAAAGCAGGGTTGGAGGAGCAATGATGTTAAAGTCGCCTTCCAGGAAGCAGCCACGACTATCATTGATTTGGTAGGCATAGTTTCCGGGAGCGAGGTTTTCGAGAGTTGTAGCGTTGGAGCCATCTACGCCGGGGCCTGTCCAGAATACGACCGGAGTATGGTCTCCGGTGAAGCTGATTTCTATCCGGCCATCGTTACGGCCATTGCAACTTATTTGCCGTAATTCGTTGAGGGTAAAAGTGAGGTCGCTGCAATCCGGCCCAGGGATTTCATAAAAACGGAATTCGCTACAGTCCGGTCGGCCGGCTTCGTAGACGGTGAAGACATATTCGCCGATTTCAAATTCACCCGCGTTAATGAGCAGGCCGCCATCATCAAACGGGCCAATATCGTCCCGGAAAGTAGGCCCGGTATAACTGACGAAGTAATTCGGGGTGCCATCCAGAATGGTAATGATGATGTTGCCGATGTTGTCTTCGCTAACCGAAAAGTCAATGACGCAGGGCGGGTCCGGCAATACGATGGTACACATCTCGGAGCAGCTGGACACGACGTCAGTAACCGTAACGGTATAACTGCCGGCCGGTAGGCCGGAAATGGTGTTAACTCCGTCAACAGCATTGGTCCTCATACCGGATACTGGTCCGGTCCAGGAAATGGTATAGTCACCCGAGCCGGAGAAAATATCGACGCTAAAGGAGCCGTCACTGGTGCCAAAAACGCTTGGACCACTAACCAGAGCGCACGTCATGGCTACATCGTCTAGTTGAACAATGTTACGGGTCCAGAAAGAGGTACAGCCATAAAAATCCATTACGGCAACGGTGTAGATGCCGGGGTCCAGGTTGTCCACGTCTCTGGTAGTAGCGGTGAAACCGTCGGGCCCCGTCCAGGAGAAGGTCGCTCCTCCGCCGTCACCGTCTACGCAGTAAAGGTCAGCGGTTTGAAAGTTGAGTAGGTTGACGTATCCGCCAGTGCCATTACAGCCCAGGTCACGTACGTCAACGGTGAAAGGAGGGTTGGTAGAGGAGGGGCAAGAAGGGAAAAAGGTATAGGAACATTCCGTGAAACAGCCAAGAATGGCACCGTCTGGTCCTACATCTGGTTCTAAATCACCGTCAGCATCCATGACGTCCCAAACCTGGACGGTCCAGGTGCCAGGTTGCAGACAGGCGTTGTTGTTGGCGCCAGCTCCGCCAATGGCCAACCGCCCTCGGTAGGAAACGCCATCGGGTTCATTCGCTGCGTAGACACTGCTGGAAGTTCCTGGCCTAACGATGTTGAAGGTGTCAGTACCATTATAGATCCGACTAAAGTATAGATTATTCGTTCCCGTCGCTACCCATTCCATGAAGGCACCGTTGGAAGGATCTTCGTCTCCATTAATGGGGGTTTCTCCTTCGCAGCTAACGATAGAGATTGGGCTGCTGGCAGGGGCGCAAGGCATTTTAGCAAGCGAAGAAGGCAGAGCTTCGACCTGGCGTTCAAGACCCATCAATTCAATCGTTGGTTTTTGAGCAAATACAGGCAAATAGCCGAGAGTCGTCCACAAAACGCAACACAAAAAACGTAACCTCATAATGCTGTTGAGACTTCTAATGCAAAGAAGTAAATATGTAGATTTTTATCAAAGATAGCTTTTGGTAAGCCAATTTGGTGGTTGACATGGATTAAATCGGCGTTCCGGTCAGGGGAACATCAATTCTCAATAGAGAATAAGTACTCTGTCCACTAGAATTACCGGTTTGTCAAACGTTTTGCCGTCAAGGAAGTCAGAAAATGAAGGTGTTCAGGAAGCGAAGATTCCTCGATTTAAGCGAATGGTTATCTGTTCAGTTACGATCTGGTAGTGGGGTTTGGGCACGTTTTTTCTGCCAAAAGGCAGAAAAAATAAAAAAAATGATAAATGAGAAAATTATTTTCCGCTAGTCCCGGCTGGCGGATTTAGTACGGAAAACCAAGTTTTTTACGGGAAAAACGGGTCAATTTAGAAGGATAATTGGTTACAGTAGTAAAAGCCTGCCATCAAATCGTATACTTACGGTGTTGTAATACTAAACCGCGGTTTTCAAACCTTTTCTGAAGGGCTGGATTTGCTAAAGTAAACCTTTCGGGCTTTCTTTGCGCCGCAATTATTCATTAAACGCCAACTATACTATGGCTAGCATTGAGGAAAAAGTGAAACAGATTATTGTCGACAAGCTCGGCGTAGACGAAGCAGAGGTCACCTCGGAGGCCAGCTTCCAAAACGACTTGGGAGCCGACAGTCTTGATACTGTAGAACTCATCATGGAATTCGAAAAAGAATTCGACATCAGCATCCCGGACGAACAGGCGGAGAATATCCAGACCGTCGGCCAGGCTGTTACTTACCTTGAAGGCAGCGTAGACAAGTAATATTGTTCCCGTTCCCTTTCTTCCGCCGCCCGACGTGTCTGGTCTCCAGACCCCGGGCGGCGGTTTTTATTTTTGGTCGATAGCCCAACAAAAGCAAAACCCATGAAGCGAGTAGTCGTAACCGGAATCGGTGCCCTGACCGCCATCGGGAATAGTGTTCCTGAATACCTGGAAGGTCTGCAAAGCGGTAAAAGCGGCGCTAAGCCCATTACCCAGTTTGATCCCGAACTCTTCAAAACACAGTTCGCCTGTGAAGTGACGGACTGGGATCCTACATATTACCTCGACAAGCGTGCAATTCGCCGCCTTGATCGCTACGTAATTATGGCCATGTACGCCGCTGAAGAAGCCATGCGTATGGCTGGTATAAACAACGAAGACGGAACTACCGCTTTTGAGCTGAATCCCGACCGGGCCGGAGCCATTGTGGCCAGCGGTATTGGTGGACTTCGCTCCCTGGAAAAAGAAATTGAGGATTTTGAACGTGGGAGCGGAACGCCCCGCTACAATCCTTTTATGATACCCCGGATGATCGCCAATATGGGCGCCGGGCACATCAGCATGGCTTACAATCTGCGTGGCCCTAGCTACGCAACGGTAAGTGCCTGTGCTTCCGGCGGTCATGCACTGGCGGCTGCAGCAGACGATATCCGGCTTGGCCGGGCTGATCTGATGGTCACTGGAGGTGCTGAAGCCGTTGTCACTAAAGTAGGCATCGGTGGCTTCAACAGCATGAAAGCACTAAGCACTCGTAATGACGATATGAAAACGGCCTCTCGCCCTTATGATGCGGACCGCGACGGTTTTGTGTTGGGCGAAGGTGCCGGTATCCTGGTCATCGAAAGCCTCGAGCATGCGCAGGCACGCGGAGCTACCATACTGGCTGAAGTGGCGGGCTACGCCGCTAGTTCTGATGCCTACCACATCTCTGCACCCCACCCGGAAGGAGCAGGTGCTAAGATCGCCATGGAGAACGCCTTGAAGTATGCCGGAATATCTCCGGCTGAAGTCGATTACATTAATACGCACGGAACTTCTACTCCTCTCGGAGACACGGCCGAGCTGAATGCCATCAAACTGGCCTTCGGCGAAGATGTCTATGATCTGAATATAAGTTCTACTAAGTCCATGACAGGTCATCTTTTGGGCGCAGCCGCGGCCATTGAATCGGTGGCTTGTATTCTGGCTATCCGGAATAGCTTCATCCCACCTACGATTAACCACTTCACGGACGACCCTAACATTGACCCTAAACTGAACCTGACCTTCAATAAGGCCGAGGAGAAACGGGTAGATATTGCCCTTAGCAATACCTTCGGTTTTGGTGGGCACAACTCAGCCACTATCTTTAGGCGCTTCAAATCTTAGCCAACTGTGATCAAAGCGATCAGACGCTTTTATAATTATTACCTGTCTCCGGAGAAAGAATTCGTCCGGCGCCTGAGGCGTCTGTTGGGCTTTACCCCCGCTTACTTACATTTGTTTAAGCTCGCTTTTCAACATAAAAGCAGCAATCACGATAGCTCGACGAAGGCCTACGGTGGCCAGAATAATGAACGGCTGGAGTACTTGGGCGATGCCGTCTTGGGTACTATTGTAGCGGAATACCTCTATAAAAAATACCCTACGGAAGACGAAGGTTTTTTAACCAAAATGCGATCTAAGATCGTGAAGCGCAAAAGCCTCAACGAGATCGGCTTCAATATGGGGCTCGATGAGATTCTCTCCACCTACAACAATACCCGTATCGCTAAGTCCATGCTGGGAAATGCCGTGGAGGCACTGGTGGGAGCGGTCTACGTAGAACAAGGCTATAAGCGTACGACTAGGTTCATCGTCCGCAGAATGCTACGCAGCTACGTAGACGTCGAGCACCTGGAGAGCTACGACGACAACTACAAAAGCCAACTGCTGGAGCACTGCCAGAAAAATGGACAGAAGGTGGACTACGCCGTCGTCAAACGGTTTAAACAGGACAAAAGAGATCGCTTCAAGGTAGCCGTGATGGTGAATGGCCGTAAAATGGCCGTTGGAGAAGATTTTAATAAGAAAAGTGCGGAGCAGATTGCGAGTCGGCGGGCACTACAAGACTTGGGCATACAGGTCTCTGCGGCGGCGCGGTAGTAAATTGTTGTGGTAGAGACAGGCCATGGCCTCTCTCTACCACAACAATTTATGAATGCAACCCCACCTTGCACCCGCGTACAGCGCCCTGATAAAAACACCTCCAAAAATACCCTGACTCAAAAGGCATTCGTTATGCTTTCGACCGCCTACCACACATGAATATATTTCAAACTACTTCTCGTTGGCCTCTTTATCTCGCCGTTGTCGGACTGGTAATCGTCGCAGCTTCTGTCTGGTATACGAATTACCTGGCCGGACAACTGGCTTCCACGGAGGAGAACTATGTTAACTTATATAAGCAAGCTATTGAAGACCTTGCAGAACTAGATGACTTAGAGGAAGACGTAACGCTACAAACTGACATTCTGCAGCAGATGGAGACGGTACCCCGTATTGTAACTAATCTGGAAGGGGAATTGCTTTTTTGGGGTGGCTTTGGGGATCGGGATAGTGACACTGCCTACGTAATGCGACAATACCATGAATTCATCGAAGAGGGTAGAGAGCCCATCAAGGTGGACCAGCAAATCATGTACGTAGGCGAAAGTCGTCTCCTGCGCCAACTCCGCTTTTTCCCCTACATTCAGGGCTTTCTGATCCTTTCGTTCATCATCATTGGCTTCATCGGCATCAATCAGGCCCGAAAAGCGGAGCAAAACCGGGTTTGGGTCGGAATGGCTAAAGAAACCGCCCATCAACTGGGCACCCCGATCAGCGCCATTATGGGGTGGGTAGAACACCTCAAGTTGATGTACGCCGAGGATGAAGACCTGATGGAAGTATCCAGTGAACTTGAAAAAGATGTGGACCGGCTTTCCATGGTCGCTAATCGGTTCAGCAAAATTGGCGCTACTCCAGAGCTTCAGGCCGTTAATGTCTACGCGGAATTAGACAAATGCCGGGAGTATATGCAAAAACGCGCGCCAAGGAAGGTAAGTTTTGACTTCCCGGCTCCGGATCAGGGGGATGATATGGTTGCCATTAACCCGCTGCTATTTGACTGGGTCGTAGAAAATTTACTACGCAATGCACTGGACGCCATGGATGGGAAAGGAACCATTTCTGGAGGTGTTCGTGTGCTGGAAAATAAGGTGATGATTGACATCTCTGACACCGGGAAAGGTATTGCCCCCAAAGATGTTCGTAGGGTCTTTACTCCAGGTTTTACTACGAAAAAAAGAGGGTGGGGGCTAGGCTTGAGCCTCGTTAAACGCATCGTTCAGGAATACCATAAGGGTAAGATTGTCGTCAGTCGATCTGAGGTTGGTAAGGGGACTACGTTTACGATTACTTTGCCGAGGGTGATGAACTAGCGCGTTACGCGCTGGTTAGACGCGGCTTCGCCAGCTTTTAGACG
>CALIGP010000334.1 GCA_938021455.1 uncultured Lewinella sp.
GAAACTCTCGGGGTAGTCAATTTTAAGGTCCGGCATGATCATGGCAATGCCGTTCAGTAAAGTAGCCTTCTGGGCCTGCAGGCTCAGTCGGGCTTCAGCGTCGTCGATTCTCAGCAGGGTTTCTCCTTTACCGAAGTAGACTCCCTTCTTGAAGGGTTTACCGGTTTCCAGCACAGCGCCACCGACTTCCGTAAACAAAGCGATCTTGTTATAGGCCTCCAACCTCCCCTGCACGCCAAGCTTTGTAGCCAATGCAGCGTTCTTCACCGTAGCGGATTCGACGCTTTTTATGCGCTTAGGGATTTCTTTCTTCATTGGCTCAGGCTTCATGCCTGCCAGTGCATTGTAGCCCATGTACCCTCCAACCAGAATCAAGACGCCTAGCAAAATGGAGAATATGGTTCTTGGAATATTACGATTACTCATGATTGGATGTTTGGGGAATACTCAGTTGCTGGTGTAAGTTCTGGTAGACGCGTTGTAATACGTCAATACAGGTGTCAAATTCGGTTGGCTCAATATCCAGAGTCGCCGTCTCCATCGTATTAATGGCTTTGCATTTAGCAAATTGCCATAGTCGGTTCCCTTTATCGGTAAGCCGAATAAGTTTCTGCCGGCGGTCTTCTGCGTCCACCTTGCGCATTAGGATGCCAGCGGATTCCAATTGTTTAAGCGCCCGGGCAACCGTGCCTTTATCTTTGATCGTGGAAATAGCCAAATCCTGCTGTCGGAGACCATCATTCCCCACAAGATCTGCCACTAAGCCCATGTGCGTGCTCTGTGGTAAAAACCCTTCAAATTCCATTTGTTCGAGCAACAAACGGGATAATTGCCGGCCAACGCGGTTGGTCAGGAAAATAAGATGGTCGTGTGGTTTAGTGCCGGGCAAACTAGTTGCGTTTGCAACGAATAACCGATTCTGGGGTAAAGGGTTCAGTCATAGCTTGTTTTTATTTGTTTGAGATAGAATGCTCTTCTTTCAGTTCTGCCGGTTAAAACCGGTGCTATGTTACAAAGCTCTGCGAGCTAACCTTACTTTGTACTAGCTCGAAGAGCTTTGTAACATAGCACCGACTTCAGCCGGCGGGCAAGAAACCCGATAAATAACCCTACAACAAAATAAATCCCCTCCCCATTTTCTTCGTATTTTCGCCCTCCCCAAATCGCATGCATGCTATCTGATATTCGATCATACACATCCTTATTTGTTTTTTCTCTTTTTGTTCTTTCCTTCAATAGCTGCGAATCCTCCGATTCAGGCTATCGAGCGCCAGCGAATGCCGTTTTTACGGACCTTGGTGGTAGCGCCAGTGGGGTTGATTTCGTCAATAAAGTCGAGGATGGAGAAGAATTCAATGTGCTCTCTTACCGGCTTTTCTATAACGGCGGCGGAGTAGCCATTGCCGATCTAAACGGGGATGAGCGCAACGATTTATATTTCGTTGCCAATCAAGGACCAAACCGGCTATACCTGAATGAAGGAGACCTTCAGTTTAAAGAAGTGGAGGGCGCGGCCGCAGGTGCCATGACCTGGTCCACCGGAGTAACCGCCATTGACGTTAATGCGGATGGCCGCCAGGATTTATACGTCTGCAACTCCGGCGATAATGAAGGCAGTGGAAGAACGAACGAGCTATTCATCAATCAGGGTAACGACGAGAACGGTAATCCTCGATTCGAAGAAATGGCCAGCCCCTACGGCCTGGCGGACGAAGGCTTCGGCACCCAGGCCGCCTGGTTGGACTACGACCGCGACGGCGACCTCGACGTTTACCTGCTCAACAACTCCTACCTCAACCCGGAGCGCATCAATCCGAATGGTGAAAACCGCAGCATCCGCGATGCGGAGGGTGGCGACAAACTCCTGCGTAATGATCCGGGACCGGACGGACACCCCGTATTTACCGACGTGAGCGAACAGGCAGGCGTCTTCGGCAGCAAAGTAGGTTTCGGCCTCGGCTCCGGACTCGGGGACGTGAACGGTGATGGCTGGACGGACATCTACGTCTCCAATGATTTTTGGGAACGCGATTACCTCTACATCAACCAGCAGGACGGAACCTTCCGCGAAGAACTGACCGACCGGATCGACCACCTCTCGATCTCCTCCATGGGCTCTGACGTAGCGGATCTGGACAATGACGGCGATCTGGAGATCTTCTCCACCGACATGTTGCCCTCGGATAACACGCGGTTAAAATCAGCTACGCTTTTCGACAGTTACAATACGGAAGCCATCAAGTTTGAGGCGGACTACCACCACCAGATTCTCCAAAACTGCTTACAGGTCAATGATGGTACGGGTAACTTTGTGGAGACGGGGCATTACTCCGGCGTAGCGGCAACGGACTGGAGCTGGGGAGCGCTGCTCTTCGACATGAACAACGACGGGCTGAAGGACATCTTCGTCGCCAACGGCATTTATCGGGACATTATGGATCTGGACTTCGCTGACTTCCTGGCCGACAAAGAGAAGGTCAAGGAGATGGTGGAAGCCCGGGGCCGTTATGATTGGCGCGACTTTGTGGAGAAGCTGCCGCATAACCGGCAGCCAAACTACGCCTTCCTCAACCGGGGAGAGCTACAATTCGAGAATCAGGCCAGCGCTCTTGGTCTGGGGGCACCATCATACTCCAATGGCGCTGCCTACGGCGACCTGGACGGAGACGGAGACCTGGAGCTGGTCGTCAACAACGTCAACCAGCCCGCCATGATTTACCGCAACAACAGCGTGGAAAATGGCGCTGGATTTCTGATGGTAAAACTGGAAGGGGCGGCGACGAACCCCGCTGGCATTGGAGCAAAAGTTAGCGTCACCGCTGGAACGCAGACCTTCGTGCAGGAACAATTCACCAGTCGCGGTTTCCTGAGTTCAGTTGGCCAGGAGTTGGTCTTTGGCCTGGGCGACATCGACTCGCCACTCGAAATCACGGTTATGTGGCCGGATGGAAGAGTTACGGCAGCAACGGCCTCCGTCAACGAGAAAATAGTCGTCAGCCATACTCAGGCTACCCCTGCTCCTTCAACCTCCCCCTCTGGGGGACCGGGCCTCAGGCCCGAAAAGGGGGCTACTGCACCTGCGGCCGCGCCCCTTTTTGCTGATGGCTCTGGTTTGCTGGATCGGGAGGCGGTCCACGTCGAAAAATTTCACAACGACTTTGATCATGAACCGCTCTTGCTGCAAAAGCTCTCCGACCCCGGGCCGAAAATCGTCAAGGGCGATCCGAACGGAGACGGACTGGAAGACTTTGTTTTGCTGGGTGGATTGGACGATCCGGATAAGCTGTACCTGCAGCAGTCCGACGGCACCTTTAAATTTGAGCCCAACAGCTTCTTCGAGGCGACTGCCGAATACGAAAGCAGTTGCGGTGCCTTCTTCGACATTGATGGAGACGGTGATGATGATTTGATGCTTGGTGCGGGCGGCAATGAATTCAAACGAGGCTATCGGGCCTACCCCATCCGGACCTACGAGAATATTCGCGGTCAATTGGTGTCTAATCACCTCCTCTCCCCCACCGCCGGCGGCGAAGTGAGTTGTATCGTACCCAAAGACATTGATTTTGACGGAGACATCGACCTCTTCATCGGCGGCCGGGCGGTGCCCGGCAATTACGGCCTGATCCCGGGCTCCTTCCTCTTCATCCGTGAAGGCAATAGTTGGGTTAATCAAACACCGAAAGACATCGGAAGCTCTGGCATGGTAACCGATGCCACCTGGGCCGACCTGAACAATGATACCCGGCCTGACCTGGTGATGGTCGGCGACTGGATGCCGATCACCGTTGCCTTCACGCTCAATAACGCAAGTATTAGTCAGATCTTTGAGATACCGAATAGCTCCGGCTGGTGGACTAGCGTGGAGTCTGCTGACCTGGACGGTGACGGGCGCGAAGACCTCATTGCCACAAACTGGGGCTTGAACTCCAAGTTCCGCGCTAGCGCAGAACAGCCGCTTAAACTCCACGTCAAGGACTTTGACGACAACAAAAAGAGTGACTTCATCATCGAGTGGTACCCGCCAGCGGACGAGCAGCCCTACCCCTTCGCCAGTAAGCGGGAACTCCACGCGCAGCTTCCGCACCTCCGCAAGAAAACACTGCAGTATAAAGACTTCGCCGCCGCTACTTACGAGAGCCTCTTCACCGAGCAGGAACGGGAAAGAACCCAGAATTGGGACGCAAAAGAACTCCGCAGTTGTGTGATCTGGAATCAGGGCGAGGGCAATGTCCGGATCGAACCACTCCCCTGGCAGGCGCAGCTCACCAAACAGTTTACCGCTGCCATCGGCGACGTAAACGGAGATGAACGCCCCGACCTCTGGCTGGGAGGCAATATATTCGGGCTTTCTCCACAAGTAGGCCGGGCGGACGCAGGACGCGGATCACTCTTGCTGAACGCCGGCGATCGAAACTGGACCTATGTAGATAACGCTCAAGCCGGAATCTCCGTTAAGGGGCAAGTGCGGGATGCGCAGTTTATTGATCTGGTTACCGGCGGCAAAGCGCTGCTGGTGAGCCCGAATGATGAGGCGTTAAGGGTGTTTATGTTGGGGGGTAGTGCTAGTAAGAAATAGGAAACCTCTCCCCCGCCCCCTCTCCGAAGG
>CALIGP010000335.1 GCA_938021455.1 uncultured Lewinella sp.
CTTCCAACGGCTTCCCGCAATATCTTGACTTGTTGGCTAACTTGAGCGGACTGGAAGGCCCGAAAGCCGAGCGTTTCATCGAGTTCCATGACGCTTTTGATCAATTATTGGCCGTCGAGGATGTTCGCACGGCGAAGATCATTAATACGTTAACAACGGCAGAGGCCTATTTACGGGCCAATAGATTTGTCCCTCTTGAGAAAGAAACACGATGGGAGGTAGTAGGAGGTACGCCGCATTTCCTGTTCGAAGAGGGAGTGATGATGAGAATAGACACCGTTCGGCAGCTAAAGGCTCTGGGGAAAAGTGATACGCTCATCATTCAGGAGACAGAATTGATGGTTGATCTTTCAGAAGGTACCATCCGGGGTAAAGGAGGAAGAACCGACTGGCAGCGACAAGGGTTGTCAGAAGATGTTTTCGCACTTTTGGTAAGCTACTCTCTCAATGTTCAGCGGATGATTTACAAGGCGGATTCTGCCCACCTTCAGTATCCGGAATACTTTGAGAGTGTCCTGGTAGGAAGTTTCTCAGACAAAATTCAGCAAGGCGGTGCCAGAGCGGGATCCGAATACCCACAATTTATTTCTGATGATGGTTTCGTTGAAATTGAAAATGTAGGCGAAGGAATTGACCTGTTGGGTAACTTCGAATTACGTGGAGGAACGGTTTATGCCATTGGGAGTACGGGGAGAAAATCCCAGGTAACCCTGAAAATAGAGATCGACGGAGAAGCTAAGACCGTACGGGGAGAAGCAGACCGGTTTACGATTAAGCAAGGAGAGCTCATCGCCGGGCAGGGTGTAGCCACCACAATCTATATTGGCGAAGACAGTCTATACCACCCTAGTGTTACTATGCGGGTTAATGTGCCAGATCGGATAGTGGGTCTTACACGAACAGAATCCAGCTCTGATCAGAGTCCCTTTCATCATAGCCTCAACCGGATGAACATATATGCTGACCATCTCGATATATATCTTGATGCAGATAGTGTAGTCGTTGGCAAAAAGACGGTTTCCTTTCAGGAAAAATCTGATGTAATTTTTGAAAGTGAAGAGTTCTACAGCGAACGGGAGTACGATTTTGTTCGGGATATTGCCCGATCAAACCCACTGGATATCATCAATGCATATCGTCAGGGGCCCGAAGGGGGAAATGACCTCATTCATGGAGATGTTTTAGCACAGAAGTTTAAGCCTAGCTTTACGGTAGAAGACATTAGGCCATTGCTTTTTGAGCTCCAGACTAAAGGGTTCCTTTTGTACAACACCGACGATGATATGGTCAAGCTTCTCCCCAAGCTTAATCATTACGTACAGGCCAGCAGAGAAGAAATTGATTACGATAAGCTTCGCTTAGTTAGCCGTACCAATAAGATTAACGCTGTTTTGAACTTAAAGACAGGAGAGATAAGAATTGATCAGGTTCAACCGATTCAATTTAATCGGGAAAAGCAAATTGCCATTAAGCCTTTGGGGGATCAAGTGACGGTTCGCGGGAACAGAGATTTTGATTTTTCCGGCGAAATTTATGCTGGGGGGATGGTCTTTACGGGTAAAGATTTTCACTTCAATTATGACCCATACTACATCAAGATGGACTCTGTCCGGTATTTTGATTTATTTCTCCCCGTGGATGATATCATCGACGAAGGAATGGAACGCCAAAGCACTGGAAGTAGGATTGAGCATCTAAGTGGTTATTTACTAATTGATGCCCCTAAAAACAAAAGTGGTACGGAAGACATTGCTTACTTCCCAAGTCTCCAAACCAAGTCTCCAAGTTATATCTTCTATGATCGGGCAGATTCTTTGGCGCATTACAGCCGGGATAGCTTCTATTTTGAGTTGGCTCCTTTTAGCCTGAATGGAATGGATAGTCTGCTAGCCGGAGAAGTAGAACTTAAAGGGCAGCTCAATAGTGGAGGTATCTTTCCCAACTTTGAGGAAAGTCTGACCATACAGGAAGATGGAAGTCTTGGTTTCATAACGGAGACGAAAGAAGGAGGACAAAGCACCTACGGTGACCGTGGAAACTACCAGGGAGAAATCGTCTTGAGTAACCGTGGGCTTGAGGGAAAGGGAAAGCTGAACTATCTCGAAGCTGAAATTGAAAGCGAAGACCTTAGCTTTCAGCTGGATCGAACAACTGCCAGTGCACGTTCCTTCGCGTTGGAAGAGAAGGTGACCGGTTCTCGTGAGGTACCACAAGTAAGGGGAACAGAGGTAAATATTGAGTTTAAGCCTTATGGCGACTCTCTGGTGGTTAATTCCGTTAAAGATGCTCCCTTTGAAATGTTTACTTCTAACGAACACTCTTTTGATGGTGGTCTTGTACTAACCCCTGAGGCCCTAAAGGGGAATGGTCGCTTAGATTGGTCTGCAGCGAATATGTCTAGTAAGGATATGGACTTTTCTACTTTTGGTGCCAGTGCTGATACGGCGAGCGTTGGAATCAAGAGTTTGGAAAGCGATGACCGGTTGGCACTTAGGACAAGTAACGTAAAGGCTGATATCGACTTTGAAACCCAGATCGCTTCTTTTGAGAATAACTCTACGGAGTTGTCTACCGCATTACCTTATAACCAGTTTAAAACCAGTATTGATCGCTTTGACTGGGATATGGCTGGCGGGAACATCACCTTTCAGGCAGAGATAGGTAAGAACCGTTTTACGAGTACTCATCCGGATCAGGATGAACTCACTTTTACGGGAACGGAAGCCACTTACGACATTAACACCAGTATTCTCGATGTGGAAGGTGTTCCATTTATAATGGCAGCGGACGCTAAAATTTTCCCGGGTGACGGTAAAGTAAAAGTAGATCCAGGAGCTAAAATTGAAGAGTTGACGAACGCCAAAATCGTTGCCGATACACTCAATGAATACCACGTAATCAATAAAGCCACCGTTCAGTTATTGGGCCGTAAAGAATACCGTGCCTCTGGCTTTTATGAATACAATGTAGGGCCACATACCCAGGAAGTCGAACTTCAGGAAATCATCGGTACTCGAATTGGTAAGGGTAAGCGGGGAGATAAAGCTACCGCTACCCGTGCCACTGCTACCATTAATGAAGGTACTACCTTTTACGTCGATAATAAGACTCGATTCTATGGTACGATGAATCTCGACGCAAGTAGTAAAACCTTGCTCTTTGATGGCTACGCTAAAATTGAAGCGGACAAGTTCCCTGGAGCACGCTGGTTTACAGTACGGTCCGAAGGAGATAAAAAAGACCTCACGCTGGTGGTCCGCTCACCAAAGGATCGAGATGGTATCCCATTGTTCACGGGGATTTACCTTAGTAAACCGCGTAGAAGAGTCTATCCCAGCATGGTGGAAATTTTGGATTTCCGTAAAGACCACCCCATTTTAAATGCTAATGGATTAGTGAATTATGACGAAGACAACGATGTTTTCTCTTTTGGAGATAGTCTCCGGATTTTTAATCCTGATCACATCGGTGGCAATCTGATGAAGTTTGATAATGCAAACGGTACGATTAGTGGAGACGGAGAACTGGGGCTTGGCGGAAGACTTAAGTATATCTCCATGAAATCCTATGGATCCGTAGCGATGGATATGCCGTCTCAGGCAAGGGGTGGGGTAGAAGATGATCCGGAACCAGCGCCCGACCCTGAACCCGAGGCTGAAAAGGAGAAGAGTGATTCTCCCAATAATATGTTCCTGCTGGAGGAGGAGGTAAAACCTAAAGAAGATACTACCGCAAGTGGTACTGGTGCGGATATTACCATCGATGCCCCCATTGAGGAAGCTTACCCTGACGTAGTGGTAAAAGCGATGGCTGCTATTGATCTGGTTTTTCCCGATAAGCTGGTGAATATGATGGCAACGGATCTGGTTTCCGGTGCTTACGCTGCGCCAGGTCTCAACCTGGTTACCGACGCTAAATTCTATAAAGCAGGCGTCCAGACCCTCTTTCCCCCCGGAAAGGAACGGGAAATGGCAGAGGCCAGTCTGGCCGCAGGAGTATTGAACCTGCCCCGAAAAATAAATGAACATACCTTCTTGTTTAGCCAGCTTAATATGAAGTGGTCGACGGATTACCAGTCTTTTGTGACAACAGAAAAATACTCAGGTCTGGCTTCCATCCGTGGAAATCAAATCAGTAAAATGTTGGAGGTGCACGCGGAAGTTAAAATGCCTTCTGGGGGAGATGATCGACTTTATATTTACATCAAGTCACCTAGCGAGCTGTACTATTTCTTCGGTTTTAAGGACGGTATTCTCAACGTTGTTTCGAACAACACGCAGTTCATGAATGAGCTGGAAGGGATGAAGGCGAAAGAAATGGTGATGAAGATGAAGGACGGAGAAACCTACGAGATATTACCCGTTAGCCCCGGAACGGCGCAAACCTTTCTTAGGAGGGTGGAGTCCGCTTTCTAGCCAATGGGAGATGAGCTCTCCTTGCTCTTTATCCTTCCCTTTGCACCTGCGTGCGCGCCAATAAATCCCATGTCCATCAGGCAGGACCATTGACTCGTCGAATTACCTGCTGCTTATTTACCACGAAAACCCTACATTGGGAACTGAAAATAAATAGAAGCTATGTCTGTATTCGGAGATCTTAAGAAGCTGTTTTTTGGTGCTAAGTCAGTAGCGAAGCATCAGGCCAGCAAAGCCGGCGAAGCCGCGAAGGGTATTGGCGAAGACTTAAAGTCGCAAAGCGATGACCTTTTGGACGCCACGAAAGACGCGGCGAAGGAAGTAATGGATAAAGCGCCTGAGTACTTTGAGAAAGGAAAAGAAGCGCTGGAGGGCCTGACCGATAAAATTTGGGAAGAAGCTGACTCTGCGCTGGACAAAGGAAAAGAACTAAAGGACAAAGCCAGCGAAGCCATCAACGAAAAGCTGGAGGACCTGCGTCCGGCTACGCCAGAGAAGCATCCATTTGACGTTATGGACGAAGAAGGACTTGACCTCAGTGATCTTACGGATACACCCGCTGCGGAAGCCCCCAAGAAAGTAATTGACTTCGAATCAGACGTCGTTGGGGACACAAAGGCTGCCGCTGGCAAATTGGCGGGCAAAGCTGCCGGTGCTGCTAAGGCAGCCGCAGCAGCTGCAGCTAGTGTGGCTGGTCCAGCCCTGGACGCCGCTGCAAAAGCAGGCGCTGCTGCCAAGGACGTAGCGGGAGATGTTGCCGGAAAGATTGGCGACGTCAGCGAAGTTGTTGGCGCGAAAGTGCTGGAAAAAGGAGACGAACTGCTCTCCTCCGCCGCAGAAAAAGGCGCTGAGATGAAAGGTAAATTCGACGATTTCGTGGATCACGCGAACGTGGAAGCCGAAAAAATGAAGTTGGAGGACTCCATTGAAGCCGCCAAACGCGCTGGCGAGCAAGCAGAAGCCCGTGCCCGAGCCTTTGATGGTGACGAGGCCAGTCGAGACACCTCAGAGTCTGTACTTGATGGAACAGACTCTTTCTTTGACCGCGCAGCTCGTTTCGCTGAAGGCGATTACCACAACGAAGGTGGTAAAGAGATGACCATCCAGGATAACCCCGATGCAAGCCCCAAAGCAGAAGGTGGGATTATTTCCGGCTTCCTGGATTCGGATGGCGACGGTGATTCACTGATCGATGATGCGATTATCGAGGAGGAGTAGAAACACCTAGATCTTATAAGTATTTATACCTGAATTGGGGCAAATGTCTTGCTTCTAGCAATTCCTTATGGGGCTTGTGAAACTCAATTAGCTTACCTTGCTGACTACGGCTTGCTTGTGCATGCCAGGCAAAAAGCTATCATGAGTATTATCTGGAAATCTTATTTCTTTGTTGTTCTCCTCGCCTTAGTCATGGCCACTCCCTTGGCCGCTCAGACTTCTATCGGAACGGTAGTACCGAGTACAGATCCAGCACTTCCTGCATCCTATAATTTTCAGGAGTACGTTTTCCCTGAGCCGGACGATCAGGGCAGCTGTGATGGCCGCTCGAATGCCTCCGCGCAGATTGAAGGTATTTTCTTTGCTCAAACCCATCGGCACAGCATTGACCATCCCTTCTACTTCCTCATCGGCTTTCGGCCGGCGCTATTCCAGGTCGCCGTTACGGGTAGTGGCGCTTCGCCCGATGTTCAGGTGGAAGGATTTATGGAAGGGGTTTCTCAAGGAATGCTCTGCTTGAGTGGACCGGACAACCTACCCGGATCCATTGACCTGTCTGTCCCTGATTTCACCAATTATTTCTCCGTTACTCTGCCGAAAGCTTGGGTTAAACCTGGCCTGACACTACAATTAACGGCCGGAAACGAAACAAGAGACTTAAGCGAGGAAGCGCTTAAAGTCGGCCCATTCACGGAGCTGAATATGGTGTTGTTCGATATGGACGTAATGGATTACAATACCGAGCCCCATCGTACCCCGATGATTGAGAACCTGATTCAGGAAACGGCTTCAGCCATTCCAGCGAGTATAATTCGCTTCGGTACATTTCCGGAGGTACTCCGTTTTCCGGAAGTTTCGGCCAGTAACGGAACGAATGAAATCGTTCGCCTTAGAGCTAGAAATGAAAATGGCTTGAGAGGTATCACCAATGAAGGAGCGATCAATGCAAACAGTGCTTCCTTTATGGGCAACATGCACCTCAGCATGGGAGACTACCTGATTACGCTTTATCACGGAAATACACTCAACCTCGACCCCGGAGGTTGGGGCGGCGGCAAATCGTTCGTAACTCCTGATTTTGATGATGTTTACATCCATGAATTGGGCCACGCACTGAGCCTTCCACACTGGGGAGATGCCTACCAGAGACCCATTTCAAACGAATTTCAATACCTGTATCCCTACGGAGGAGAAAACGGTAACGGAGGCGGACGTGGCGAAGCATGGAATTTTATTCAGGATATCTACGAGTTTATTGACCCTACCTGTCAGTTTGATGAACGAGGGCAGGCAGGAATAGAAACATCAGATGCCATGCAGCGGAATAACCACTGTCTGGAAGATCGTACTGAAAGCCAGGGCCCCTGGGATGGTTTTGGAGATTTTTCAGCTTTAGCGATGCACCGATATATGATGGGGGCCGAAAATGCCCGAAGTGGGAGCGTAAACTATCGGGGTGGGGGAGTAGACTTTCAGCTCAGCCGGCAGGAGGGCTTTCCCACAGCTACCGTCGAGGGAGATACCCGAGTGTATTCCAGAGACCCCTTGCAGCCTGCTCAATTAGGCTACCGCGAATTTGTGAAAGTGCCCGGCGAAGAGAAACTGAACGAGGACGTATACCTCATTTACGGCTCCGCGCACGCTACGCAAACACAGGCTAACATCGTCTACAAGCCGATAAAATATAAGGGAACTTTACTTCCGGTTCTAGACCCTACGGATCCGACTCGGATCGAGGAAATGAAAACGCTGGATGTTTACCGTGACTTGCTGGGCTCTACCCGAGATATTACCCTGAAAGTTACCTATGCTGATGGTTCGACGTTGCATGCCATTAACCCATATCATTCTTATGAGAGAGATAATCCGTCGAATGATTTTGGCGTGTTCAGGTTCGACCTCTGTCACTGGGCTTTAGTGGTTCCTGCGGATAAGGAGTTGATGAAAGTAGAGCTGTTCAATCGCCCACTGGTTGTCCGGTCTCCGGATAATGATACTGAAGGTAATATTCGCTTTACTGGAGACAATACCACCGCAGAGAATTATATGGATGATGCCATCTTTCAGGCTAAATACGAAGTTGGTCAAGCTAAAGTCCCCGGCGCTAATTCCTTCGGCAACCGAGTATGGGAAGACCTGAACCGCAATGGTATGGACGATAATAATGAACCTGGAATTGAAGGGGTAACGATTCTACTTTGGGACGATTCCGATGGGGACGGTATTCCGGACTCTAATGGATTTGCGGGCTCCACTAAGACAGATGCCGATGGCCGCTATCTTTTTACGGGCCTCACTGCTGGGAATTACATTGCCTTTGTCTGGTTTCTCGATAATTGGGACGAAGGGCAACCCCTCCATGGAATGGCCGTTGTTCCTGAATTCGCGGAGCCGAATACGGATATCAATTTTGACAACAATGGCCGATCAGGGGCTGGCCTTTACCCCGGTTTAGACGCACTGGACATCGCCTCCGGAATTATTACGCTGACCGAAACAGGTGAACCCCTCAACGATGGAGACCGGGAAGATGACTGGTTCGACTACGATGTATCCGGAAATCAAACCATCGACTTTGGCTTTTTTCGCGAAGGAGCATGTGCCACTCCAAGCGTTGAGATTACCGCTAGAGACACCAGCCTATGCCCTGATGAGACGACAATTATTGTCATCGCCCCAACTGACGGAGCGGGGCCCTACACCTATCGTTGGAGTATTGGAGTTACCGGAGACGCGATTGCTGGTGTCGGTCCCGGAATGTACCTGGTAACCATCACCGACGGTAGCAGCTGCAGAACGGTGGAATCCATCGAGATCGCCACCATTACCGAAGGCTGTACAAATACCTCCGTGAATAATGGAATAGCTTTGGAGAACATTTCCGTCTATCCCAATCCAATGGGCGAAATACTGCACGTCAAATCGGACCGCCGCCTGAACGCCAGCCTGGAATTATGGAGTGTTGCCGGGCAGAAGATCCTTTCGGCTAAGCTTACTGACCTCGAGTCTCAAATCAACGTGACGGACCTTCGCTCAGGCGTATTTATGGTCATCATTAGAGATGAAGACGGAAGAATATTGAAAGTGGAAAGAGTCGTCAATCATAACTGATCCCAGACCGTCTACTTCCCTGTGCTGATCATGACGAAGGTTCTGCTCACGTTGCGCCAATCGCTAGAAGAGGCATAAGATATACCCTCCTTCCAAATTTTCATGGCGCGAAAATTCTTTCCGTCCCGACAAAGAACACGGCAACAGTGCATGTATTGATGCAGGACTTGCTTGTGGTAAAAACGATAGTTTACCCGTTCAGAAACGCCGGGGTAATTATAAGCTTCGGCCAGACGCTCGACGTTCTGTCTCAGGAGTTCTTCGTTTACATAAGTTGCACTTCGTTGTTCCGGGTGCAAATTGACGATGGCAGTGTAAGCATCTACCTGGTAAAGGCTTGCTCCGATTAAAATACGGTTTAGCCACAGGAAATCATCCAGTAAAAGGTGGGATTCATCAAAGAGGTTAGCCTTTATCAGCTCGGCGCTGAAGACCATACCAAACATACCCGTTACTTTCTCCCAATACTGACGCAGTATGTCGGGGCCATTTTGGTAATTAGGGACACGCGTAGTTTTGTCGCCTTTTTGTAGCAACTCTCCAGAGCGATAAATGTCACTGCCGAAACCGTCTGTTGTTATTCCACTTTCTAGTAGAGACAAGTGTTCAGGCTTAATTAAATCGTCGTCGTCAAGAAAGCCGATATAACGGCCCGTAGCCAGCTTAACACCGGTATTGCGGGCGCCATTGAGTTGCCGGTTTTCTTGGTAGTGGTACCGGATTCGTTTATCAGTGAAGGATTCAGCCACTGACCGGGTATTGTCCGTTGAGCCGTCATCAATGATGATGAGTTCCCAATCGTCATAGTTTTGCGCCAAGACGCTTTTAACGGCAGTAGCCAGTCGCTCAGCGCGGTTATGGGTGGGAATAATGATCGTAAACAGCGGCTTAGACATAGTTGCTAGGTGTTGAGAAACTGGCGGATGGCCAGGGCTCGATTTGCTGCGCCGGGGTGATCACCGTGTAAGCATACCGTTTTTACTTCGATGGGATAGAGGTTACCGTCAGTGGCCCTAACTTTACCCGCCTGAAGGAGCCGCACTTGTTCGACGGCGGCGGAGGTGTCATTTAGGCAGGCACCCTCTTTTTGGCGCGAACGCAGGTGCAAAGAAGGTTCGTAAGCACGGTCCGCAAAGCCCTCCGGCCAAAACTCCAACCCGTGGAATTCCGTCATTACCCGCAGCTGCCCCGTCGGAGGCCCGTAAACAATGGGGATATTACTTTTGGCAACGGCTCGAACAAAGGCTTCCGCCCCGGAAATACTGCCATTGAGGTAATGGTAAAGTGCACCGTGTGGCTTGACGTGATGGACGCTTGCCCCCAGACCCTCCGTCATTCCTTTCAACGCACTGATTTGGTAAAGCATCAGGGCGAATAAATCAGGCGAAGGAATATCCATCGTTTTACGGCCGAAGTTTTTCCGGTCCGGAAAACTCGGGTGCGCACCGATGGTAACCCCGTGCTCCTGGGCCAGTTCAATGGTCTGCCGCATCGTGATGGCGTCTCCCCCGTGGAAGCCACAGGCAATATTGCAACTGTCAAGTAGTGGCATCAAGCCCGAGTCATCACCGATAGCCTTGCCGTACCACGATTCTCCAAGGTCCGCATTTAGGTTAATTTTTGTCATTGGCCGAAAGATAGATAGTCCTTATCTTTAAGAGCACCTCTTAGTAGCACTTTTAACCATGAAGTACCTTTTTCAACTCCTGTTGGTAGTAGCCACCTGCTCGTCACTTGTGGCCCAAAATCACACCCCTTCCTTTTTTGAATTCACACAGAGCGGTGGACTAGGTACGGCTTCATTGCCCGTTGATCGACCGGGTTTCCCGGAAGGCACCGTCTCCGGGAGGGACAATGGTGACGTCTCCGCCTTCAGTTGGCGAATTGGTCTGCACGTAGGCCGGCAACTGGGACCGCGCACCTGGATAAAAACGGGTTTTCAGATCAATAAACTGGCTTTTCGCCAAGTAACTTTGATTCGAAGCCCTCAGCGCTCTTGTTCTAATTTATTTCCCTGTATTCCGACAAGCAATGGCTTTACGGAGCGATCCGATGAGCAGCTTAACGAGTTCCTGGCCATAAGTAGCCCGCTGACCATCCGACATGAACTTAGCGATCACGAACGCTTTCGCCCCTTTCTTGAAGCTGGCTTTGGTGTGAATTATCACCTACGTAACCGGTTTGAGCGGGAAGCATCCGACGGGGAACGGGAACTTAGACGACGAGATATTCTCGGCCCGGATCGGTTAAGACTTTCTGCGACGGCAGGTGGAGGGCTTGTCTTTATCCCTAATCGACTTTTTCAGTTGTTTGTTGACTTTTCAGTTAGTCGCCAACTGCAACCAACCTTCTTCGGGTCAGCGCAAAATGAGATAGAGGTGAGGCCCAACTCCTTGCTGGTAGGCTTGGGTATTCGAAAGATGGTCTGGAATTAAAGGCTTCTGGTAGTCGCCGACTACTTACATCTCATCAAATAAGCCATGAAGCTTGGCTTGTACCTTGTTGATGACTTCACCAAGATCTTCGGGCTTATTAGCAAAATCAACCTGCCCTACATCGATGATGAGGATGTTGCCTTCATTGTAGGTTGATATCCAGTCCTCGTAACGACGATTGAGCTGCTTGAGGTAGTCAAGACTCATACTTCCCTCGTAGTCTCGTCCACGGCTTTCTATGTGGGCCACCAGAGTGCCAATGCCAGCCCGTAGATAAATGAGTAGGTCAGGGGGAGATATTCGCTTCGTCATGGTGTTAAATAACTCCATGTAGTTGTCAAAATCGCGCTGTGTCATCAGGCCCATCCCGTGAAGGTTCGGAGCAAAGATGTAGGCATCTTCGTAAATCGTTCGGTCCTGGATGACCGTACGGTCACCCTCCTGAATACCCAAGATTTGCCCATAGCGATTGTGTAAGAAGTAAACCTGGAGGTTAAAACTCCAACGCTGCATATCATCATAGAAGTCACTGAGGTAGGGGTTATCATCCGCACTTTCGTAGTGAACGTCCCAGCCAAAGTGCTGGCCTAATTTTGTGCAAAGGGTCGTTTTACCTGCTCCGATATTTCCGGCGATGGCAACGTGTTTGATCTGTTTGGACTTCTTCTCCATTCTTAACTGTAAAGGGATGTGGTATGCGTTCGGGCTAAAGGTAGGAAGTAGGAGAGAGAGAAAAGAAAATCAGCCAAAGAAGATCGTAGAATGAACCGATTATTTGTGCTTGGGTTAGAGACGGTGAGTCAAAAAAAACACTATGCCGGAATTACCCGAAGTTCATAATTTCAAGCAATACTTTGATGCTGCCGCTACGAATCAGGTTATTGACCGGGTTACGGTGCACGATGACAAGATCATCCGCAACATGAGTGGTCCTGTTTTTACGGACGCACTGGCAGGGCGAAAGATAACGGGCTCGGTTAGGCGGGGGAAGTATCTCTTCGCTCAGTTGGAAAACGGACACGATCTCCTGCTACACTTTGGCATGAACGGAGATTTGAACCTTTACCAGGACGAAAGCGATCGAGGTCGATTTGAACGCTTCGCCCTTCATTTCAGGGACGGCAATACGCTGGGCTTTGATGACTCCAGAAAGTTTGCCCGTATTCTTTACCTCGAGGATCGGTTGGCCTACATCGAGCAAATCAAACTAGGACCTGACGCTTTAGATCTGGAAGAAGCCTATTTTTTACACCAATTGGAAGGTAGAAAAACCACTCTGAAGGGCATATTACTGAATCAATCTGTGGTTGCAGGTTTGGGCAACCTATACGTCGATGAGATTTGCTACCGTACCCGTTTGCATCCAGCCAGCCGGGTAAATGCCATGACCCTGGAGCAGAAGAAAATGATTTACCGTGAAATCATTGACGTAATGGAGTATGCTACTCAAAACGCGCCCTATTACCGTGATTATCCGGAAAATTGGTTCTGGCATACCTGGCGGCATGAGGGCGGCCAGGACCCGGAAGGGGAGGGGGCAGTAGAAATCACTAAAGTAGCGGGCAGGACGACGTACTACGTACAAGGGCGACAGAAGCTGGTGGAATAAGCACTAAAGCTTTTACCTTGTGCTTCATGAAGGACCGAATACGCCAACTGCTTCTGGGAGAAAAGAAAGACTTTCAGCTACTTTGCCGTGAGAGCGCCTTAAAGCTGGACTATAACCTTAATCGGCAGGGTGTTCCAGTAGCAAAAGCCATTTTCCGAGGCAGGGAATATGCTGATTACTTTCCCTTTTATGAGGAAGCTACCGTAGTGGACGTCGGGGCTCATTTTGGCTACTTTGCCCTCTTTGCCTTTAAGAACCTTCCTCCTTCGGCAAAAATACTAGCCGTAGAGGCAGAAAAGGGGAACCTGGATGTACTGAAAGCTAACATAGTGGCCAATGGCTGTCAGAATATATCCGCTCATTATTTGGCCATGGCTGGCGAAAGTGGTGAACGCACGCTACACCGGAGTCGGGCGGAGAATAATTCGTTGCTACAGGACTATGCACTGTTGGATGACACGAATGAGGGGGTAACCGTTAGCGCGCTTAGCCTTGGAGAGTTCATGGAGCAAAATGCCCTCAACCGAATAGATTTTCTAAAGCTGGATTGCGAGGGGGCTGAGTACGAAATTCTCCTAAAGGCGAGTAACGAGGTGCTTGCTAAAATTGAGACTATTTCCATGGAGTTTCACGACCTTAAAACGCTCGAAAATAGCTCTTGGAAGTTAGTAGAACGTTTGGAATCAGCTGGCTTCAGAATTGTAAAGTATATGCATGAGCCCACTCGCAGAAACCTAAATTACGGCAAGCTGATCGGGACAAGACGCCTGTCCTGATGCTGATAATAGTGTAACCTGCTGGCGCCGAAACCACTGAAAAAGCTAGCTACTCCCGGAATGTCAGATCCTTCGAAATCCAGCAAAATTTCTTTGCCAGCGTACGCTCGAATGATACCATCAATTATCACCGCCATGGCGTTCCGCTTATAGCCCTCATTTGTACTAGCAGCCATAAGGTTAACAATGCGTGACCCATTCCTTGCCAGAAATAGAGCGCCTAGGATTTCGCCCTCTCCTTCGGTCCTAATGGCATAACATGTTCCCTGTCCTTGCTTTTCGTCGGCCAGCAATAGCCTGTTGACGACCCGTTGGTCTTTGGCGGACATGGATATCTTCTGTCCAAGTGTGTTCAGGTAGAAGGTGATAAAGGTCTCCGCAGAAATTTTGACCGGATCCGGCAGGTTGTTTCTACGCAGTTTACGACGTAGGTCAGCCCGGTATCCCTGGGAGACAGTGCTGTATCCTGCGAGGAGATCAAGTTCGAAGTTGTTTCGTGGGGTAACTTCGAATCGAGCCCCGGGGGCCATTACCAGGGTAGATAATTTACGGACGTGCCAGAGTCTGGAGAGTTGACGCAGTAGCGCTTGCTTTTCTTCAGGACTACCCTCACCAAAGGGGCCAAGGTGTTGCGTAAAGGGAGCTCCGTTAATCAGCGCCAACGGGCCTACCTTCAGGAAAAAGGGAATGGGTAGAACTAGTTGATAGTCTTTAAAGACAAGCCCTTCCCAGTTAGTGTCCGTTACGGCATCCAGCCACCAACAGAGACCGTAAGGAGAAGGGAACCGTTCTCCGTTTACGGCCTGGTTCCATTTTTTTCTGTTTATCCGTTGATGGGGGATACGCCGTATTGTAGTGCTCATTCGACGAATAGGTAAGGGCGACTTTCGGCACCAAAGCTTTTGAAAAAGGCCGCGATGCCCGTATTGTCTGACCCCTCAAAATCTAACAGATGAGTCTCGTTGAAATGTCGGCTAATGATAGCATCCAACAACTTGGGCATCCCTCCCAGCTGGTAACCTGTTTCGGTAGAGGCGGCAAAGAGGTTGATGATTCGCCCACGATAGGCAGGGAAGAAGCCTGCGGCGAGTAAACCTTGTTCCGGGTCGTCATAGCGATAGCAATAGCCTGCTTGATGAAAAACACAGGCGGAGGCTAACCGGTGGATGCTGCGGTAGTGCGTTTCCTGCAGGCCAGCCTTCGGCCCGGCGGTAAGCCGGTACTCAGCGATAACGGTTTCGATGGAGGTCGGCGATAGCTTTCCTTTTGTTTCGCTTTTCAGCTGCCGACGGATACTTCGGGAATATCCGGCTCTTACATCGGCAAGAGAGGAAGTAAGGGGAAGGACCAGGTTGTTCCGGGAAAATGTTTTACGGCCAGCCGGAGGGCTGGCCAGCGTAAGCTGCTCCCTTAGTGGTAAGCTAAAACGGAGAATCGACTTCGGTAGCCCGGCAAGTATATGCTCAACATCATCGGGAAGTAGCTGACCGAAGGGACCACCTTGCTGCGTAAAGTCTGCCCTCTGCACCTGCGTGAAGCGCCCAAAAGATCGTCTTCGCGGTAAGGGGAATACTACGCGATAGTCGTCCAATATCATTCCGTCCCAACGGCTATTGGTTACTGCATCTAACCACCAGCTAAAACCGTAAGGCAGGCAGGCGGGGTCTGCCGCAACGGCAGCATCCCAGCGTTGTCGGTCAATGTCTTTCCCGCGGAGGTAGGAAAGCTCCATTCCTTATTGGGCGGTCAGGCACTTCTGAACGTATTGCTGGTACCGAGTCTGGCGGTAGCCTCGCCATTTTTCGTAATTCTTTGGGAATTTGGCCAACTCTCCTTTAAAGGTTTGAAAGGGGCGAGGGCGTTTAAGCGCGTAAGTGAGCGCCTGCCAAAGTTCCTGATTGCGAACCCGGTCGGTAAAATCTTTCATCACCTGAATGGCATCTGCCGTAGGCATCCGTTCAATATGGATGTAAGCGTCCGGATCAACGGAAACATCCTGCATTACCGCTTCAAAGACTTCTGGATCGGCCCGGACATTGCGCTCGGGGTCATCAGCGACTAACATTCTGCCGTGCTCCCGGTGAACGTACACTTCCATCCCGCGACGAATGGCGGTAGCGGCTTCATTAATTTCGGCTTCGCTTAGCTGGGCCATGACTTCATTGGTTTTTATGCGAATCAGGTAAAATAGATAGCCGGCAGATATTCCACCGGTGCTGCGGCAAAGATGCGTCCGTTTTTGACAACGGACAAACCATCTATGGAACCAATTTCAGTTTTCTTCCTTTCCGATGGATCAGCTAGTCCGTTAGCCGCTAAGCTGCTCCGCCCGGTAGTCGCGTCTTATTGACGCTAAGAGAAACCAGAGAATGGGTGATACCGCAAGGTAGTATAATTGATCTTTTTGGTTGAATTGAACAAAATTTCAGCTAATAAGCCACTTGACTACGCCTAACTTATCCCTACCTAAGATATTAATGTGTATACTTGGGCAACGATAGTAGTATACGCTTAAAGAACATTATGGGAGCATTTGAACTGACGACGATTGACTTGGTTGTGATGGCGCTTTATGCCATTTTTATCATCGGGTATGGCCTGTATAGCGCAAAGGCTCAGAGCTCAGAAGAGTATTTTTTGGCGGGCCGTAACATGACTTGGCCCATAGTTGGCATCTCCCTTTTTGCCGCCAATATCTCCAGTTCTACCTTAGTAGGGTTAGCGGGTGATGCCTACAAGACTAATACGCAAGTCTTTAATTATGAATGGCTTGCGGCGGTCGTTTTAGTGTTTTTTGCTATTTTCTTTTTACCGTTTTACCTGAAGTCCAGGGTGTATACCATGCCTGAATTTCTTGAACGACGCTACGATGTTCGTTCCCGCTATTACTTCAGTTTTATTACGATTGTTGGTAACGTAATGTTGGATACGGCTGCTGGACTTTACGTAGGAACTGTCATTCTAAAATTGCTATTTCCAGATCTTTCCACCTTCGCTATTGTAGCTATTTTGGCGATTGCGGCGGCGGCTTATACCGTTCCTGGCGGCCTGAATTCGGTGATCCAAACAGAAGTAATTCAGGCGATTTTACTGGTGATCGGTAGTTGTATGATCACCTATTATACCTTCCAGGAAATTGGCGGCTGGAATGAAATGATCGCTGGTCTAAACGAAATGGGGGCCGCAGGTACACTACCGGACAACGGGGCGGATTACAAACCTAGCAACGCGGAAGAAGTCCTTAGTCTGGTACGTCCAACTGGTGGTACCTGGCGAGAATTTTTGTTGGGAACTGGCGGAGATGGCTTCATGCCGTGGACCGGTCTCCTCTTCGGAGCACCGATTTTAGGCTTTTACTTCTGGGCGAACAATCAATTTATGGTCCAGCGTGTGCTGGGGGCTAAAGACATCAATCACGGTCGTTGGGGTGCGCTCTTCGCGGGCTTACTTAAGCTTCCGGTACTGTTTATTATGGTACTACCCGGCACGGCGGCCATTATCTATATTCAGCAGCAGGGCGGCCTGGCGGATGGCTTCGACATTGCGAACATCAATTATCAGCTCCCGGGAGGAGGGATTTGTGAAGACCTGGCAGATTGCCCCAACGCTACCTATCCGATGCTCTTGTTCCAAATGTTGCCAACGGGAATACTGGGGCTGGTTTTAGCGGGCCTGCTGGCGGCTATGATGTCATCGGTGTCGGCCACTTTCAATTCAGCGTCAACACTCATTACGATGGACTTTGCGGTGAAAATCAACCCGAGCCTCAGTAGTAAACAATTGGTAAGAATTGGGCAAATATCTACGTTGGTATTGGTGATCCTTGCTTGTCTTTGGGCACCACAAATTGAGCGTTATGCCTCGCTGTGGGAGTACCTTCAACTCGTCCTGAGTTTCATCGCACCTCCGGTAGCAGCTGCCTTCATCCTGGGTATGTTCTGGAAGCGCGCCAATGGAACAGGAGCTTTCCTAAGCCTGATGGCCGGAGCTACCGTAAGTATCGTGTATCTGCTGATGGATTCTTACGGAGTGGACAGTTGGTTTACCGAAATGCACTTCTTGCACCGTACGGTTTATCTCTTCCTTTTCTGTGCCTTGGTGAACACTGGAGTTAGCTTAATGACAGACCCGCCAGCGCTCGAAAAAGTAGAAGGTAACACCTGGAACAAGAGCCTCATCAAGGAGGAAACGCTGGAGTTGGCCAACCTTCCCTGGTGGCAGAATTACCGCATTCAGGCGGTATTCTTGCTGATCATCACCTTCGTTTTGGTGGGCTGGTTCTGGTAGGCCTAAAGGTTTTCGCTTTAATAGAATTCATTAGGGCGCGGCCGCAGGTGCAAGGGGAGTTGGTAAAGCAAAGGGAAGTCCGCCGGTGATTTCTTACTTTACCGACAAAAGAAGAATCATGGCCCACATAGATCTCAATAAAATACCGACCCGAGCTCCCAAGAACCTCGACAAGGACGAAGCCAGAAAGCTAACCAAACAACGTGCCGAACGAATCGCCGACCTTCACCAACAGCTGGTGGCGGAAGGGAAACACTCCGTTCTCATCGTGCTTCAGGGCATGGACGCCAGCGGCAAAGACGGCGCCATGCGCAATGTTTTTGGCGAATGCGCTCCCTTTGGGCTGCGTGCCGTAGGCTGGAAAAAGCCTACGGATCTGGAGTTCGCCCACGACTTTCTCTGGCGCATTCACAAAGAGGCACCCGCTAAGGGTGAAATGGTCATCTTTAACCGTAGCCATTACGAAGATGTACTGATTCAGCGCGTCCACGGCTGGATTGACGAGGAGCGTGTTGATCATAGAATCGAAAGTATCAATGCTTTCGAAAAACTATTAGCTTACGACAACAATACTCTAATCCTCAAATTCTACCTCCACCTCAGTAAGGACGAGCAGGAGCAGCAGCTGTTGGAGCGCGTCAATGAGTCCGATAAGTTCTACAAGCACAACGACGGCGACTGGGCAGAGCGGGAGCACTGGGACAAATACCGTGCCGCCTACAATGACGTCATTAATCGCAGTGAAATCCCCTGGCACATCGTTGGCGTAGACCAACGTTGGTACCGCGATTACCAAATGACGGAGATTATCGTCAATGCGCTCGAAGGCCTGAAGATGGAATGGCCGGATTTGGAGACGGAGCGGGAGTGGTAGTTTGGTAGACGGTAGTGTTGTAGATTCTATCATCTACAGTCTACAGTCTACCGTCTACCATCTATCGTCCCAACAAGAAAGCCCCCGCTCACAGTTGTGAACGGGGGCTTTGCTTTTGGCTTAGTGCCAAATCAGATCATCTTATTCAAAGATGTAGCGGATACCAACTTGGCCCTGGAAACGGCTAGACTGGATACCGGAGTCGTCAAGAATAGGATCAATCTCATTGTCCTCATTCAACAGGGAAGTGTTGAAAGTGTAAGTAGGAATGAGCGTGCCATCTTCGAAGCCAGCAAAGTTGACAAACTGGTTCTGGCTAGGAATGAACGTGCGACGACCCCACTTTTCACTGAGAAGGTTCGTGAAGTTAAACGCATCGAGCGTCAACTGTAAGCGGTTCTTACCAGCCAGTGGAATGTCCTGTACCAGTTTGAGGTCAATAACGGTAGACCATGGACCACGAATAGCATTACGCTCAGCGTATTGACCACGGCGGCTGCTTAGGTAGTCGTTACCTTCGATGAAGGCTTCGAATGCAGCAGTCTGCTCAGCGGCAGATACATCACCGTTATCTACGAAGTTCATTTCACCAGTGTTAGCTGGGATGTAGATGAGGCTACGTTCGCGGCTATCCGTACGACCGTTCAAACGACCAGAGTCGTTGTAGATAAAGCTGAATGGACGACTCTGAGCTGTTTCGCTTACTACGGTAAGGGTAGTCGCGAGGTTGTCATTTTGACCGTAGTTGAAGCGCTTGCTTACTACTGCAAGGAAACGGCTACCACCGGCGAAGTTAGAGCGGTACAGCTGCTGATCAGTGTTACGACCATTTACAGAGTTGAGTCCACGCCACTGGCTGGAGTTCTGGCTGCTGGTACCGTCAAACACACTGTAAGCATCACCGTAAGAGTAGCTTGCCTGAACGAAGAAACCACCTTTGAAGGGGCGCTGTAGGCTGGCGGTCAGGTTGTAACCGTAGCCTTCGTTAGTATTGTAGCCAAGTACTACGCGGCTGTAGCGGGTAAGACCTGCATCTTGCAGTCCTTGTAGGTCACGACCACCGTCACCGAAGTAAGCACGGTTGTCTGGGCCTTCGAGGTTGCCGGTTGCTGGGTTTACGTTTACGTTTTGGTAAGCAACGTTCTGGAGCGTCTTGTTGTAGAGTACATCAAGTGTACCGATGAAACCAAGTGGAAGCTTGCGGTCAACAGCCAAAGACATTTTCAGGAACTGGGGAAGTTTGAAGTCTTCTGCAAATAGATCTACGTTACCGTTAGGTGTTACGTTGTTGAGATCAACAGCTCCAGGAGGCTGGTTGTTGATGTTTGGCTCAAATGGAACACCACCGTTGCCACGGAATTCAAATCCGGCGTTAAGGCCGTAGTTGTTGAAGGCACCACCTACCCAAACGAGGGGAGCGCGACTGGTAAAGACACCAAGACCACCACGTGCCTGTGTCGTCTTGTCACCGAGGATGTCCCAGTTGAAGCCAACACGGGGGCTGATGAGTAGGTTCGGCTTAATGAAGCTACCCGTCTGTGCACCGCGAAGGTCATAAACCTGCTCAATAATTGGAATAACTTCATTGTTGAACTGCTCGTTAACCGGCGTATCGTCGTAGAAAGGAAGATCCAAACGAAGACCAGCGGTGAAGCTGAAATTGTCGTTGACCTGAATGCGGTCCTGGAAGTAAAGACCTGCCTGGCCAGCACCGAAGCTGGCTATGGCTTCAGACTCGTCACCAGAAACATTGTCCCGCAGAGAGTAGCCACGCTGGAAGAAAGAAGCATCTTCGCCATTGATGAAGTCATCGAGGCTATTGAACTCATACTGGCCGTAGTTGAAGGCAAGGAAGAGGTTATCCGCCTGGTAAAGCTCCAGGTTAGCACCGATCGTGAAGGTGTGCTTGCCTTTGAAGATTTCGAAGTTGTTGGTGATGGTGAAAACGTCCTGATTCAGGAGGTTCGCCGTAGAGAAAGGCTCAGAACCGAACTGAATGGTACCAGAACCATCCTGGATCTCAACGTTAGGGAAGAGCTTGCCATTGGGGTCACGGTCATCACGCTGAAGCGTTGCGCCAATTACGAGGCTGTTACTCATGTTAGAACCGATGATGGTGTTCAGTTCCAATGCAGCACCGTAGGTCTTAGCGTCAAAGCGCTCAGAGCTGTTCAGGAAGTTAATGTTGAAGTTGTTAGACTGCACGCCTTCCAGGTTGTCAGCACCAACGTAGCTTAGGCGAAGCGCCAGCTTGTTGTTAGCATTGAGGTTGAAGTCAAACTTAGCGTTGATCTTGTCAGATACAAGGAAGCGCTCGTTGTCCGTAAAGGTGCCGGGGTCGTAATCGTATTCACTCTGTAGGAAAGAAGAGAGGTTGTTGATGTCAGCGATACTGGCATCACCCGTGTAGCCACTAGAGTTGAAGGGCAGGGGAGTAGTCTCGTCCTGACGTTCGTAGTTGATAAAGTAGAAAATTTTATCTTTCTTGATTGCACCACCAAGGCGAAAACCTGCGGTATAAGCAGAGTAATCGGAAATTTCTGCACCATCAAGTGTTCCGCGTGTCAGCTCGTCGCTACGGAAGAAACCGTAAACAGAAGCTTCCGTATTGTTAGAACCCGAGCGAGTGATGGCCGAGATGGAGGCACCACCGAAACCACCTTGACGAACATCGTAAGGAGCAAGGTTGATTTGGAAAGACTCGATAGCATCTACAGAGATCGGAGATACACCTGTCTGGCCACCGTTGGTGCCAGAGCCAGCAAGGCCGAATACATCGTTAGAGACAGCACCATCAATAAAGATGGCGTTGTAGCGGTTGTTGATACCACCGAAGCTGAGTTCCAGACCGTCATTACCTTCAGAGGTAGAAGACTGTGGCGTCAGACGTGTAAAGTCACCAATGGAACGCGTCAGCGTAGGAAGCGCATTGATGGCCTCTTCTCCAACAGTTGTCTCTTGTCCCGTTTTTTCGCCGTTGAAGATGTCGGAGCGGCTTGAAATTACTTCAATACCGGTCAGTTCAACAGCAGCCGTACCCATCTTAGGGCTAAACTGGAAGGCCTGTCCGAGAGACAAGTAAATACCGTCCTGTACAATCGGCTCATAGCCAACGTAAGTAGCGGTAAGGATGTAAGGGCCACCAACACGCATACCGGGAAGACGGAAAAAACCGTCGAGGTCAGTAACGTTACCATAGGTGGTTCCAGAAGGAGTGTGGACGGCTTGAACCGTTGCACCGATCAGGGGTTCACCGCTGGTGTTGTCCTGAAGTTTGCCAAAAACGGAGGCAGTCGTCACACCCTGGGCTGCAACTGTCAACGACATTGCTAGCACCAGAAAGAGTGTGGTGAAAAGTGGAGTAAAAATCCTCATGTAAAAGTGATTTGGATTAGTTGATTAAACCTGAAATAACCTTGAATTCGCCGCAAAGGTCATATACGGCGGCGAAGGTAAGGTTAAGTCAACGTTAAGTTCTCCAAATCAGCGAATTACCCTGATTTTTTTTACAACCCGCTTTATTTGTCCTGTCGGGAGAAAACGTCCCTTAACAGTTCAGTATTCCGTAAAGCAGGGTTTTGACGCAATTCGCTTTCCTTTACTTCTACTAATCCAAACATTCCTTCGAGTGCACGTTGGGTAACGTACTGGTCTAGTTCTGGATTAGTTTTTTTAACAAAAGGTATCTTATTGTAGGCAGTCACGGCTTTAAACCAAATTTCGTTGGCGTTTACCTCATCAAGCGCCGCTCGGATTACTGGTTGGAACTCTCCCGCTAAAGGAGACGCAGTGTTAGCTTCCAGATAGCGGGTAGCGGCATCCTGATTACCCATCAAAAGGTTCATGGCGTCCTTAATGGTGAGGCCTTTAATAGCGTCTACGAAGATAGGACCCGCTTTAGTGGCGGCTAGCTCCGCCGCACGGTTAATACGTTCCGTCAGGTCTTGCTCCAGATTTCCAAATCCGGGTAAGGCGCTAACCTTATTAATAACGGTCTGGGCTTCCTCGGGTAAGAGAATCTTGTAGGGGCTGCCAAAATAGCCATCCTGAGCGGAGAGTGAGGTGACGGCTTTGTCTACTCCCTGATTCAGGGCTTCTTTAAGTCCGTTGCCAATGGCTTCTTCGGAAAGCGGGCTTTTGCCGCTTAGTACCTCGTCTGCTTTGTCGGAGGCTTGCTTGAGAAGTTTACCGAACTGAGCCTGAGCAGGGGATGCCAATAGTAAGGCAGCGAAAAGAAAGAAGGACGTAAGAATGCGCATGGTTCTGATTTTATCTACTTCAAAGAACGGGAAGGATAACTGGAAGGATGTATGAAGGGCGTTAAGATTTGCCTAAAGGTGAGATCGTTTCACGATGTGGTTTCACACATAAGAGAAAGCAGGAGGCAAAGAAAAGGGGGCACGGATCGTTTGATGGGGATGATTCTACTCACCGCTTTTAGTGTGCAACAGTAGAGGTCCATCAATTACGCAGAAGAATGCGGATGTTGTGCTTACCAGGTAACACTTCTGCCAAAGGGGTGACGGTATTT